>JASIJN010000520.1 GCA_030050125.1 Streptosporangiaceae bacterium
GTCGTCCGCGCCTCGTAGAAGCCGTAGTCGATGTCGGCGCGCAGCGTGTGCAGCGGCACCCGGCCCTCGCGGTAGAACTCCGAGCGCGACATCTCCGCGCCGCCGAGGCGGCCGGCGCACTGGACCCGGATCCCCTTGGCGCCGCCCTTCATCGCCGTCTGCATCGCCTTGCGCATGGCCCGGCGGAACGAGACCCGGCTGGACAGCTGCTCGGCCACGCCCTGGGCGACCAGCTGCGCGTCGATCTCGGGGTTCTTGACCTCGAGGATGTTCAGCTGGATCTGCTTGCCGGTGAGCTTCTCCAGATCGCCGCGGATCCGGTCGGCCTCGGCGCCACGGCGCCCGATCACGATGCCAGGCCGGGCGGTGTGGATGTCGACCCGCACCCGGTCCCTGGTCCGTTCGATCTCCACCTTCGAGATACCGGCGCGTTCCATTCCACGCTGCAGCATCCTGCGGATCGCGACGTCTTCCGCGACGTAGTCCTTGTAGAGCTTGTCGGCATACCACCGGCTCTTGAAGTCGGTGGTGATGCCCAGCCGGAACCCGTGCGGGTTCACTTTCTGGCCCACTAGCGGGTCCTCTCCCTGCTGCTTTCGCCAACGCGGCCGTCGGAGACGATGACCGTGATGTGGCTGGTTCGCTTGTTGATCCGGTAGCCGCGGCCCTGTGCGCGGGGCCGGAACCGCTTGAGCGTCGGGCCCTCGTCCACCCAGGCCCGGCTCACCACGAGCGAGCCCGTGTCGAGCCTCGAATGCTCCGCGTTGGCGATGGCGCTGGCCAGCACCTTGCCGACGGGGTCGCTCGCAGACTGCGGCGCGAACGTCAGCGCCGCCTGGGCCTGGTCGGCAGGCAGCCCGCGGATGAGGTCCACCACCCGGCGGGCCTTACGCGGCGTGACGCGCACGTACCGCGCCCTTGCCCTCGCTTCCATCGCTGTCTCGCTCTCTCTCTTTCCTTGAACCCGCGCCAGCGCGTCGCCCGCAGTGCCGTGCTACCGGCGGCTGCGCCGGTCGTCGCGCACGTGGCTGCGGAAGGTCCGGGTGGGTGCGAACTCACCGAGCTTGTGCCCGACCATCGCTTCGGTGACGAACACCGGCACGTGCTTGCGGCCGTCGTGCACGGCGATCGTGTGGCCCAGCATCGCGGGAACGATCATGGAGCGACGGGACCAGGTCTTGATCACGTTCTTGGTGCCCCTGTCGTTCTGCAGATCCACCTTCTTCATCAGGTGGTCGTCGACGAAGGGGCCCTTCTTCAGGCTACGAGGCATCTCTGGCTGCTCCTACCGGTTTTCCTTGCACGTCGGGGGCCGTCTGCTTACCGCTTCTTCTTGCCGCGCCGACGGGTGATCAGCCGGTCGCTGGGCTTGTGCGCCTTGCGGGTACGGCCCTCGGGCTTCCCCCAGGGGCTGACCGGATGCCGGCCGCCCGAGCTCTTGCCCTCGCCACCGCCCAGGGGGTGGTCCACCGGGTTCATGGCCACGCCGCGCACCGACGGGCGGCGGCCCTTCCACCGGCTCCGGCCCGCCTTGCCGAGCTTGATGTTGCCCTGCTCGGAGTTGCCCACCTCGCCGATCGTCGCCCGGCAGGTGGCGTCGACCAGCCTGATCTCGCCGGACGGCATGCGCAGGTGCGCCATCTTGCCTTCCTTGGCCAGCAACTGCACGCCGGACCCGGCCGAGCGGGCGATCTTGGCCCCGCCACCGGGCCGCATCTCGATGGCGTGCACGACCGTGCCCGTCGGGATGTTGCGCAGCGGCAGGCAGTTGCCGGTCTTGATGTCCGCGCCGGGCCCGTTCTCGATCCGGTCGCCCTGGGCCAGGCCCTGCGGGGCCAGGATGTAGCGCTTCTCGCCGTCGGCGTAGTGCAGCAGCGCGATCCGGGCCGTGCGGTTCGGGTCGTATTCGATGTGCGCCACCTTGGCGGGCACGCCGTCCTTGTCCGCCCGCCGGAAGTCGATCAGCCGGTAGGCGCGCTTGTGCCCGCCGCCCTGGTGCCGGGCGGTGATCCGGCCGTGCACGTTCCGCCCGCCCCGCGACTGCAGCGGGCGCACCAGCGACTTCTCCGGCTCAGACCGCGTGACCTCGGAGAAGTCCGCGCCGCTCGCGCCCCGCCTGCCGGGGGTGGTGGGCTTGTACTTACGGATTGCCATGTGTGCTCGAGCTCCTATGGATCTCCCGGTCAGCTGACCGGGCCGCCGAAGATATCGATCCGTTCTCCCTCGGCGAGGCTGACGATGGCGCGCTTGGTGTCCGGCCGCTTGCCCCAGCCGTAGCGGGTCCGGCGCCGCTTGCCAGGCCGGTTGACCGTGTTGACACCGGTGACCTTGACCCGGAAGACGGCCTCGACCGCCTGCCTGATCTGGGTCTTGTTGGAGCCGGGCGCGACGAGGAAGGTGTACTTGCCGTCATCCGCCAGCCGGTAGCTCTTCTCCGAGATGACCGGCTTGACCAGGATGTCCCGCGGATTAAAGATCTTGCTCACGGCGCAGCGTCCTCAGCATCGGTGGAAG
>JASIJN010000521.1 GCA_030050125.1 Streptosporangiaceae bacterium
ATGGCCTTCATTCCCCCGACCAACGACGATCTTGCCGCGATCGCGCGGCGCTACAGGCTCGGACTGGATGCCGACGACATCGAGCAGTTCCGGGCGATCATCGGCGGCGCGACGGCGTCCTACGACGAGGTCGAGCGGCTGTATGCCGGGCGCCTGCCCGAGGCGCCGGCCCGGCTCTACCGGTGGCCCTCCGCGGCGGAGAACGAGTTCGGCGCCTGGTACGTCACGAGCGAGATCACACAGGCCGGCGACGGCCCGCTGGCCGGGCGCCGGGTGGCAATCAAGGACAACATCGAGGTCGCCGGACTGCCGATGATGAACGGGTCGGCGACGGTCGAGGGGTTCGTTCCCCGCAGGGACGCCACGGTCGTCACCCGTGTGCTCGGCGCCGGGGCGACGATCAGCGGCAAGGCGGTCTGCGAGGACCTGTGCTTCTCCGGCGGCAGTCACACGTCGAGGAGCGGCCCGGTCCGCAACCCATGGGACCCGGCCAAGTCGGCGGGCGGCTCGTCCAGCGGCAGCGCGGCGCTGGTCGCCGCCGGCCAGGCCGACATGGCGCTCGGCGGGGATCAGGGCGGATCGGTCCGGATCCCCAGTTCGTTCTGCGGCACCGTCGGCCACAAGCCCACCCACGGCCTGGTGCCATACACCGGCGCGTTCCCGATCGAGAACACCCTGGACCACCTCGGCCCGATCACGCGCACCGTTCGTGACGCCGCGCTGCTGCTCGGCGTGCTGGCCGGCCGCGACGGCCTGGACCCGCGTCAGCGGCACGACCCGCCGGCCCGCGACTACCTCACCGACCTGGACGCAGGCGTGGACGGGCTCAGGATCGGCGTGGTCGCGGAGGGGTTCGGGATTCCCGGCCTCTCGCAGCCCGGCGTCGACCAGGCGGTCCGGGACGCGATCGCCGCGCTGGCCGGGGCCGGGGCGACGGTGAGCGAGATCAGCATTCCATGGCACCGCGACGGCCTGCACGTCTGGAACGTCATCGCCACCGACGGCGCGGTCAACCAGATGATCGACGGGAACGCGTACGGGATGAACTCTCCCGGCCTCTACGACCCGGAACTCATCGCGCACTATGCCCGGGGCCGCCGGGACCACGCCGCCGAGATGTCGGAGTCGCTGAAGCTGACCATGCTGCTCGGCCGCTACGCCATCGACCGGTACGACGGCCGGCACTACGCGATGGCCAGGAACCTGGCCCTGGAGCTCACCGCCGCCTACGACGCGGCGCTGGCCGACGCGGACGTGCTCGTCATGCCCACGCTGCCGATCGTGGCCTCAACGATCCCGTCGCCCGACGCCGGCCGGGAGGAGAAGCTGGCCCGGTCCCTGGAGATGATCCCCAACACCGCGCCGATCGACGTGACCGGGCACCCGGCCACCTCCGTCCCGGCCGGCCTGTCCGAGGGCCTGCCCGTCGGGATAATGATCGTCGGGGGTCATAACGCTGACGGTACGTGCTTGCGTGTGGCCCGCGCCTACGAGAATCTGGTCGGCGGGTTCCCGGTGCCCCGGCAGGTAGCTGACCCGTCCGCACATCGGGGGCACGCGGGTCGTCGAGTGGTTAGGCCAGGCCGCCGTTCGCGTTGATGACCTGTCCGGTCAGCCAGCGGCCGTCGGGACCGGCCAGCAGCGCGACCACGTCGGCGATGTCTTCGGGCCGGCCCAGCCGCCCGAGCGCGGTCAGCTTCGTGAGCTGCTCGAGGACGCCGGGCGGGTTGGTCGAGCGCAGCAGGTCGGTGTCGGTCGCGCCCGGGGCGACCGCGTTGACCGTGATGCCGCGTGGTCCAAGTTCGATGGCGGCCACCTTGGTGAGCTGTTCGATGGCTCCCTTGCTGGCCGCGTACGGAGCGATGCCGGGCGCTGGCCGGGTGGTGTTGAGCGTCGAGATGTTGATGATCCGGCCGTTGTCCCGCATGTCCCGGGCGGCGCGGCGCGTGGTCTGAAAGCAGCACCTGGCATTCACGGTCATGACGGCGTCATAGAGTTCGTCGGACGTGTCGGCGATGGGTACCGGGGAAAACTCCAGCGCGGCGTTGTTGACCAGGATGTCGAGGCCGTCGAGGTGGCCGTCCGCGACCCCCATCAGGTCGTCGGCCGCCCCGGCGGCGCTCAGGTCGACCTGGACGCCGACGGCGCGGCCGCCGGCGTCCCGCACCGTGCGCTCGACCTCGGCCGCCTGATCGGCATGCCGGGCGTAGTTGAACACGACGGCCGCTCCGTCGGCGGCCAGCCGTTCCACGATCGCCCGGCCGATTCCCCGCGACCCCCCGGTGACGACCGCGCCCTTTCCGTCTAGCACTCCCACGCCTGGCCTCCGATTCGGCTCGGTTTTCACAGGAGCCACATCTTTTCAGGAGCAGCTACGCGGCGGCCAGGTCGCGGCGGCGGAAAGGCGCGATGCCGGTGAGCGCACCGGCCAGCCCAAGGCCGACCGGCCGGCGGACGGAGCGGCGAGCCGGGCGCCGTAGATTATCAGTCCGCGGCTGCGGGGAGGAGGCTTTCACCTGGCGGAATCCCTGGACAGTGTTTATTGCCGGTCGGGGGGCGAGCGCGGAAGATTCGGCCTATGGCGACACCGGTCCGGGAGAGCGACCTGCTCTGGACGCCCAGCGCCGACCGGGTGGCGGATGCGAACCTCACCGCGTTCACATCCTGGCTCGCCGCCGAGCGCGGCCTGCGTTTCGACGGCTATCACGAGCTCTGGCGCTGGTCGGTCGGGGATCTGGAGGGTTTCTGGCAGGCGGTCTGGGACTATTCGGACATTGATGCCTCCGCGCCGCCCGAGCGCGTGCTCGGCCGCCGGACCATGCCCGGCGCCGAATGGTTCCCGGGGGCACGGCTGAACTATGCCCAGCACGCGCTGCGGCGCGAACGCCCCGGCGAGCCGGCGCTGTTCCACGTCAGCGAGACCGCTCCGGTGGCCGCCATGGACTGGGCCGACCTGGCAGGCCAGGTGCGGATCCTGGGCACCCGGCTGCGCGAGATGGACGTCCGCCCGGGCGACCGGGTCGCCTCCTACATGCCGAACATTCCGCAGACGGTCATCGCGATGCTCGCCACCACCAGCATCGGCGCGATCTGGGCGGCCTGCTCACCGGACTTCGGCTGGCGCGGCGTGCTCGACCGGTTCCGCCAGCTCCAGCCCAAGGTGCTATTCGCCGTCGACGGCTACACCTATGGCGGCCAGGGGTTCGACCGCCGCGACGAGCTGCGGGAGATCATCCATGGCCTGGACGGTCTCGAGTACTTCGTCCTGCTCCCCTACCTGAACAAGCGAGACCTAAGGCCGCGGGCCGGGGAAGGGGCAGCGGGCGGGCGGCACCAGCCGGACCTCGGCGGCATGACCTGGGACGCGGTGCTCGATCACGAGCCGGTTCCGGCCGCGGAGTTCGCGTTCGAGCAGGTGCCGTTCGCTCACCCGCTGTGGATCTTGTTTTCTTCCGGCACGACCGGGCTGCCGAAGGCCATCGTGCACAGCCACGGCGGGATCCTGATCGAGCAGTTCAAGCTGCAGCGGTTTCACATGGACCTGCGCGAGGGGGACCGGCTGTTCTTCCACACCACCAGCGGCTGGATGATGTGGAACTTCCTGGTCAGCTCGCTGCTGCTTGGCGTGCGCCCGGTGCTCTACGACGGCAACCCCGGCTACCCGGACCTGAACGTCCTCTGGCGCCTGGCCCAGGAGTGCCGGGTGAACCTGTTCGGCGCCAGCCCGTCGTTCGTCGACCTGATGGTGAAGGCGGGCGTGGTGCCCGCCGACACGTTCGCCCTGACCGACCTGCGCGCGATCATGCCCGCGGGTTCGCCTGTGTCGCCCGAGTGCACCGCCTGGTTCTACGAGAACGTCAAGAAGGACGTCTGGGTCTGCACCGGCAGCGGCGGCACCGACGTGTGTGCGGGCCTGGTCGGCGGCGTGCCCACGCTGCCGGTTTACGCGGGCGAGATCCAGGCTCCGCACCTGGGCGTGGCGGCGAAGGCGTTCAACCGGGCCGGCCAGAGCGTGATCAACGAGGTCGGGGAGCTGGTGGTCACCGAGCCGATGCCGTCCATGCCGGTCAAGTTGTGGGGCGACGACACCGGCAAGCGGTACCGAGAGTCCTACTTCGACGACTTCCCCGGGGTGTGGCGCCAGGGCGACTTCTTCCGGATCAACGAGCGCGACGGGTGCTTCGTGCTCGGCCGCTCCGACGCGACGCTGAACCGGCACGGCGTCCGCATCGGCACCGCCGAGGTGTACGCGGTGCTGGCCTCCATCGACGAGATCGACGACGCGCTCATCGTCAACCTCGACCTGCCCGGGGGCGGGTTCTTCATGCCGCTGTTCGTTCGGCTGGTCGACGGGCTGCGGCTGGACGAGCGCATCGAAGACAAGATCCGGGACCGGCTGCGCCGCGAGTACTCGCCCCGGCACGTGCCCGACCGGATCATGCAGGTGCCGGAGATACCGGTGACCCTCACCGGGAAGAAGCTAGAGGTTCCGGTGCGGAAGATCTTGCGCGGCGTGCCGGCCGACGAGGCCGCCAACCGCAACGCGATGGCGAACCCCGACTCACTCGATTTCTTCGCTGACTACGCGACGAATCAGCAGGACTACCCGATCGGCTGACGGAGGATCCCGTGGAGTTAACCGGCACCAGCTTCCCGCTTCCCTCGCAGATCGCCGACGTTCCGGGCGCCGAGAACTGGCGATCGATGTACCCCTACTTCACCCGGTTCCAGCCGGAAGACGACAACCGGTTCTGGTTCTACAATGCGATGCACTTCCCCGAGCCGATGCCGGCCTTCGACGCGATCACGGCCGAGATTCCGTACACCGCGATCGGCGCGAACACGGCCCGGGTGTTCGTCTTCCCGACGACACTCGGAATAGAGCACCGGATCGTTAATGGGCGGATCTATATCACCGCCATCCCGGTCACCGACCCGGCGGAGATCGAGAAACGACTGGCCATTTTCCAGGAACGGGCCGGCTATTACTACGAGAACTGGGACCGGCTCTACGAGGGCTGGAAGACCCGGATGGCGGAGCTGATCCGGGAGATCGAGGCGATCAAGGTACCGGAACTGCCCGAGATCGACGACGCCTCCGTGGTCATGGAGTCCAAGGG
>JASIJN010000522.1 GCA_030050125.1 Streptosporangiaceae bacterium
CAACCGGTCCCCGCACCGCGGCCGACGTCCAGCCGCGGACCCGCGGGGGAAGCGGCCGGGAGTGCCCGGTTCAGGAGGCGTGCACGCGGTAGACGCCGCCATGAACGCCGGCGTAGTCCCGGCCCACGGCTTCGGCCTCTGCCTCGGTGGCGTATCCGGTGCCCCGGCTGATGTCATGGGAGCGGCCGTCCTCGGCGGTCCACGTGACGGTCCACCGGCCACCTTGCGCCCGGGTCAGCCGCCGGCCGACCTCCTCGCTGACCGCCTCCCGCAGGTCCTCGCGGGCGCCCAGCAGGCTGGCCTGCCGGTAGTAGTCGGCGGTATCCACGCTCTCGTCGAGCTCGTCCCAGGAACACACATCGCCGGGCACCTGGCCGGACTCCTGGTCCTGCTTGATCATCGCCATGATGACGTCGGCGTAGTGCCGCACATCTTCGGTCTGTTTCATGAGCTCGTGCCTCCACCCACTCCGGCGTGACGCCCATCGCCGACTGTCCCCGCGCCCGCAGGCCGCGGGCAGGGGAATTCGGCCCGGAACGGCGGGACTTCGGGCCCGCGGGCGGGGCTCGGGCAATGGCCGATGAGCCTGGACGGCAGGATGAGTCAGCACAGGTGACGACGAGAATCCCGGGAAGGGGGCGGTCATGACCGAGCCGCAGACGCACACCCTGGACGCGCCGGGGGCGGTGCTGCATTACGACGTCCGGAGGAACGACGCCACTACCCGGCCGGTCCTGCTGCTCATCGGCTCGCCCATGGGCGCCGACGGATTCGTCGCTCAGGCCGGGCATTTCACCGACCGCACCGTCGTGACCTACGATCCCCGCGGAGCGGGGCGCAGCAAGCGCACCGACGGCGCCTCGGTGACCACGGTCGAGGAGCATGCCGACGACCTGCACCGGCTGATCGATGCGGCGGGCACCGGGCCGGTGGACATCTTCGCCAGCAGCGGCGGCGCGGTCAACGCGCTCGCCCTGGTGGCCAGGCACCCGGAGCAGGTCCGCGTCCTGGTGGCGCACGAGCCGCCGGCCGCACAGGAGCTGCCGGACCGCGAGCAGGCCCTGGCCGCGTGCGAGGGCATCAAGCGGACCTACCTGAGCCAGGGCTTCGGCCCGGCGATGGCGAAGTTCATCGCGTTCGTCAGCTGCCAGGGCCCGATCCCGGCCGGGTTCGCTGACCAGCCTGGTCCCGATCCGGCCGCGTTCGGGTTGCCGGCCGAGGATGACGGCTCCCGCGACGACGCGCTGCTGTGCCTGAACATGCCTTCGTGCCCGGCCCACCGGCACGACTTCGAGGCGCTCCGGGCCGCACCGACCCGCATCGTCGTGGGTGTCGGGGCGCAATCGGCCACGATGATCGCCGGCCGCGCGGGCCTCGCCGTGGCCGAACGGCTTGGGACGGCGCCGGTCACCTTCCCCGGCGGCCATGACGGGTTCGCCGGCGGCGAGGACGGCGGCACAGGCGGGCCGGGCGCCTTCGCCGCCACGCTGCGCAGGGTCCTCGACGGCTGACGGGGCCGCGCCCCGGACCCTGCCGCACTGACCTCTTAGTCCGGCCCGCCGAACCGGGTCCGGCAGATCGGAGCGATTGGCCGAAGACCCGGCCGCTTTTCGCCCTTACCCTCGGCTGCCATGGTGACATCACGCGAACGGCCCGCAACGCCGTTCCTGAGCTGGATCGAGCGGGCCGAACTGCTGGGTAACCGTGGACGCTTCGAGATCGGCGTCCCGATGCGCGACGGGGTCGAACTGGCCGCCGACGTCTACCTGCCGTCCGGCGCCGAGGAGGAGCCCGTGCCGGCCATCGTCACGGTCACGCCCTACGGCAAGGAAGGGGAGACGCTGGTCAGCGACGAGGCCGTGTCCTACCAGTCGCACGGCTACGCGTTCGTGGCCGCCGACGTGCGCGGCCGGGGCAAGTCCGAGGGTGACTGGCTCGCGTTCGTCAACGACGCCAAGGACACCCACGATGTCATCGAATGGGCCGCCGCCCAGCCGTGGTGCAACGGCAAGGTCGGGACGACCGGGCTCAGCTACATGGGCTGGGTGCAGTGGGCCGCGGCGTCGGAGCGGCCGCCGCACCTGCGCGCCATGGTCTCCACCTCCGCGGCCGGACGCTGGCAGCAGGAGATCCCGTACACGAACGGCATCTTCCAGCTCTATTTCGCGTGGTGGGCCTTTTCCACCCGGCGCCGAATCCTGGAGTTCCACGGTCTCGAGCGGGGCGACTGGGACCAGATCCTGCGGACGCTCCCGTTCGAGGACATCGGCAAGGTCATCAACGGGACGGGGCCGAACTGGGACGACCTGTGCCGCCGCGACACCCTTGATGACTTCTACCGGGCGCTGCGCTACGAGGATCGCTACCGCGAGATCGACGTGCCGTGCCTGCACGTGACCGGGTGGTACGACCAGGAGGACCTGCTCGGGGCGTTCCATCATTACGAGCACATGAGCGCGGAGTCTCCGGCGCGCGACTCACAGTATCTGCTGGTCGGCCCGTGGAGCCACGTCAAGTCCCGGCAGCCCGACCGCGAGTGCGGCGGCATCGACTTCGGTCCGGACGCGGCGCTCGACATGGACGCCGAGCACCTGCGCTGGTTCGACCACTGGCTCAAGGGCCACGACACGGGGCTGGGCGACGTGGACCGGGTACGGATCTTCGAACCGGGCCGGAACGCGTGGCGCGGCGCCTCCCGCTGGCCGCTCGGCGACTCGGTCTCGGTGCTGTACCTCGCGCCGGGCCGGCTGGGGGAGCAGCCGCCCGACGCCGGGTCGGCGGGACGGTTCCGGTACGATCCCGCCGATCCCGTGCTCACCGGCCTCGACGTCCGCCGGTACCCGTTCGAGGACATCCCGCTGGACCAGACGGACAACGAGGCTCGCGACGATGTCCTGTGCTACACCACTGAGCCGCTCACCGAGGCCGTCACCGTATCCGGCTGGGCGACGGCCGAACTGCACGCCAGCTCGGACGGCGACGACACCGACTGGCACGTCAAGCTCACCGACGTCACGCCGGACGGCCGGTCGCTGCGGGTCACCCAGGGCTGCCTGCGGGCCGCCTGCCGTGATTCCCTGGAGGAGCCGGCCGCGCTGGTGCCCGGGCAGACCTACCAGTTCAACATCGAGCTGTGGCCGACGCACCACGTGTTCCTGCCCGGTCACCGGATCCGGCTGACGGTGACCAGCAGCGACTTCCCCTGGTTCGCGCGCAGCCTGAACCGGTTCGGCCCGGCGCGGTCCCAGGCGCAGCCGCGGGTCGCGGTGAACACGGTGCAGCACGGCGGCGCGACCCCCTCACGGCTGGTGCTGCCGGTGGAGGCGGGCCGGCGCGTTCAGTCGTAGGTGTACTCGGTGGCCGCGCACCCCGCGCCCAGCGTCAGCAGCACCCGCAGCAGCAGGTAGAGCTCGGGGTAGTCGACCGAGGTGTACTCGACCTCGCGCGGTGCGACCCGCTTCATGCCCGGCAGGTTGGCGCACAGCGCGGCAATGCTGGTCGAGTTCCAGGCCACCCGCAGAGTGGTCGGCGCCTCCACGCGGTAGGGCGCGTACGTCGCCTCGCCGGAGGCCACGCCGGCGATCGCGCGCCGGGCGCCGGCCCTGACTCGCTCCTGGGCGATCTCGGGATGCGGCGACATCGCCGTGTACTTGTCGATCGCTTCCTTGACCTCGACGGCCTCCACCTCGCCGAGGGTGTCACGGCCCTCGGCGCACAGCACGTTGTCCCCGGCGACCAGCACCACCGGCACGCCAAGCCACCCGGCCAGCGCGGCGTTCAGGCGCAGTTCCCCGGCGGGCTCGTCGTTGAGGAACACGCCCTGGATGTCCCGCCCGCGCATCGTGTGGTTGAGGACGCCGTCATCGTTGCCGGTGCGGGCGTGATATCCCACGAACAGCGTGGCCGCGGTGTCGGAGTCGATGCCCTGCATCATCCCGTAGGACTTGCTGCGGCCGCGGATGACCTTCGCGCGCCGGTCCACTTGCCCCTGGATCAGGTTCAGCATGCCGCCGTGCGAGTCGTTGACGATGACCTCGGTGGCCCCGCCCTCGAAGCAGCCCTCGATGGCCGCGTTGCACTCGGCGGTCATCAGCCCGCGACAGTACTCGTAGTGCGGCGCGCCGGGCGTCGTGTCGGCGGCCGAGGCCACCCCGCCGATGCCCTCCATGTCCACCGAGATGTGCACTCTCACTGCGTCTGCTCCTATCTGCTCTTGAGTCGGACTTCGAGGGAATTCCGGATCGCGTCGCCAATCAGGTTGAACGCCACGACCGTGATCACGATGCACAGCCCGGCGGGGTAGATGAGCCACCAGTAGCCGTCAAACACGTAGTTCAGGCCGTCGTTGAGCATCCCTCCCCAGTTGGCCGCGGGCGGCGGCGGCCCCAGCCCGAGGAAGCTCAGCGCGGCGAACAGCAAGATCGCGTTGGCCACCTCGAACGTCGCCTGGACCACGACGGTTCCGATCACGTTGCGCACCAGGTGCCGGGCCACGATCTGCCAGGCCGGCTCCCCGAACTGCGCGGCCGCGTGCACGTAATCCAGCGACTTGAGCACCAGGACCTGGCCGCGGACCAGGCGCGCCGTGACCAGCCAGGAAATCAGGCCGAGTACGAAGATCACCACAATGATGCTCGGGGTGACGATCGTGGTCAGCAGCAGGACCAGCAGCAGCGCCGGGATGGCCAGCAGGGCGTCGACGATCCGCATCATGACCGAGTCCACCCAGCCGCCCACGAACCCGGCCACCGCGCCCCACAGGGTGCCCACGATCGTCGCGATGGCGGCCGCGGCCAGCCCCACCTCCAGCGAGGACTGGCCGGCGACCATCAGCCGCCCCAGCACGTTGTAACCCACCTCGTCGGTGCCGAGCGGGAACTGGCCGCTGGGCGGGCGGGTGATCTGGAGCAGGTTCGGGTGGATCTGGTCGGTCCGGTACAGCAGCGGCCCGACGAAGCTGAACAGCAGCATGATCACGATGATGGCCAGCCCGATGACGCCCATGCGGTTGCGCAAGAAGTCGCGGACGGCCCCGTGCAGCGCGCGCCGGCCGGCCGCGGGCTCGCCTGGCACCTGCGGGGCGCTCGGATCGAGAACGCCGGTCGAGGTCATGACGGCTGATACCGGACCCTCGGGTCGGCCACGGCGTAGGCGATGTCGGCCAGCAGGTTGCCGGCCACCGTCGCCACCGCGACCACGATCGTGAAGCCCATCAGTACCGGGAAGTCGTGGGCGCCGGTCGCGGTCCAGAACAGCCAGCCCATGCCCGGATAGTTGAACAGCGCCTCGACGATGATCGCCCCGGAGAGCACGCTCGGCAGGCTCAGCCCGACCAGCGTGATGATCGGCAGCATGCTGTTGCGGAGCAGGTGCCTGGTCACCATCTGCCGGTTGGACAGGCCCTTGGCCCGGGCGGTGCGGATGTAGTCCTGCAGCAGGTTCTCCACGGCCGACGCCCGCATGAACCTGCTGAACTGGGCGACCGTGACGATCGTGAGCGTCGCCACCGGCAGCACGAGCGCGCTGGGATCGGCGAGCGCCGCCGTCACCGTCGCGCCCTGGGGCCCCTCCGAGGGGAACAGGTGCAGGTCGGCCGAGAACCAGACGACGAGCAGGATGCCCAGCCAGAACGTCGGCATCGCGTAGCCCACGAACGAGAACGTGGTCAGCGCGTGGTCGATCAGCTTCTCCCGGCGCAGCGCCTGCACGATGCCCATCGGAATCGCGATCAGCAGCGCCAGGACGTAGGACGCACCGACCAGCACCGCGCTCTTCGGCAGGTCAAGGGCGAGCAGCGAGCCGACGGACTGGTCGAAGTGATAGGAGAAGCCCAGGTTGCCGTGCGCCAGCCGGTCGATGTAGAGCAGGTACTGGATCGGCAGCGCCCGGTTGTACCCGTTGGCCGCGTTGAACGCCGCGATCGCGCCCGGCGTCGCGCGTATCCCGAGCATGGCACGCGCGGGGCTGCCGGGCAGGAAGTGCAGGATCGCGAACACGATCACGGTCACGATGAACAGCACGACGACCGACTGCGACACGCGCCGCACCAGGTATCTCGTCATCCGGGCTGCGACCCTCTCAGGACTTCAGGTACCAGGTCGACGGGTAGATGTGCGCGGTGGAGTCTTGCGCCGTCACCCCGCCGAGCTTCGGGGAGATCGCCGAGATCTGGTACGCGCTGTTCGGGAACCAGAGGTCGGGAAGCTGGTCGGCGACGAGCAGCTGGTAGTTGTCGAAGGCCGTCTGGGAGGCTGACCCGTTGGCGGTGAGCATCTGCTTGATCAGGGCCTCCACCTGGCTGTCGCAGTAGTTGCCGCCGTTGGTCGCGCCGCCGCAGCCGAACAGGCTGTCCCCGTCGGGGAAGTAGATCGGCACGTAGGTGTAGACCGGCGAGGCGATGATGCTCAGCGCCGTGGAACTGGCCGGGCACTGGCTGACGGTCTTGCCGATGCACTCGTAGCCTTCGGACAGAACCGTGTTCTCCGGCGCCTGGCGCAGCTGCAGCTGGATACCGGCCGAGCCGAACGCCGACTGCATGGCCTCGACCTCGTCCTGCAGCTGGGGGAAGCCGCTGGTGTAGAGGAGCGGGATCGCGAGCGCGGTCCCGCTGGCGATGCCCGCGCCGCAGTCGGCGCTGCCGGAACCGGGCCGGGTGCAGGTGGCGGTCCCGCCCTTGGGGATCGTCCATCCGTGCGCGGTGAGCAGCGCGTCCGCGGCGGCCGTGCTGAACGGGTACGGGTTCTTGTTCTCGGCCGGGTCGAGGAAGCTGCTGGCCGGGAACGTCGGCACCGGGCCGTACGTCGGCGTCCCGTAGTTGAGCAGGATGTCCTTGATATACGCCGGCTGGTTGATCAGGTGCTGCATCGCCTGGCGGATGTAGAGCTGGTTCTCCAGCGGGGCGTACTTGGGATTGCTGAAGTTGATCCCCACGAAGGTCAGGCCCCACTCATACCAGGGCTTGACGGAGTAGCCCTGTGATTCGAGGTTCCCCAGGTCGCCGATCTCGGTGTTGGGGACGTAGCCGTAGTCGACGCTGCCGGACTGGAGGGCATTGAACTCGGCGGTCGAGCTGGTGAACGGGAGTTCCTCGAACTCGCTGATCTTCGGCTTGTCCGGGCCGGAGTACGCCGTGTTGGGTATGAGGATCGTCTGGCCGGTGACCTGGAAGCCGGTCTTGGGCTTGAGGTGCCAGGGCCCGTCGACGACCTGCCAGAGCGGGTTGGTGTCCCAGGTCGACAGCGACATCGACTGCTGGTTCAGGTAGTTGTAGACCTTCTCGGCGCCGGCCGTGGTCTCGTCGTAGTTCCCGACCGGGCTGCTGGCCGAGGTCTTGTCCCACACCGCCTGCGGGATCGGCTGGAGGATCGACAGCCCGTTATAGAGCAGGTACGTCGGGTTGTAGGTGACGTTGAACTTGAGCACGAAGGTGTCCGGCGACGGAGCGGACATGCCGGCCACGTGGTCCATCCAGCCGCCGGGGACGTAGGCCGCGCTGTTGTTCTTCTCCGCCAGCAGCAGGTTCATCCAGAACTCGAGGTCACGCGAGGTGACCGGCTTGCCGTTGGACCACTTGTAGTTCTTCAGCTTCATCGTGACGGTCCGGCCGCCGTCGGAGAACACCGGCGGGTAGGCCATGCTCTCCGGGTAGTTGATCGTGGCCTGGTCGCTGTTGCTGTGGCCGAACCAGTACAGCGGCAGCCACATGAGCGGCTGCAGGTAGGTGATGTTGTTGTTGCCCGAGTTCGCCCCGTCGTACAGCGGGAAGATGTACGTGGGGGGCGAGCCTGGTTGCTCGGCGAAGGTGACGATGCCCCCGGTCTGGGGCTTGCCGCCCGAACTCGGGCTCGAGCTCGCGCTGCAGGCGGACAGCAGGAGCGCGGCCAGGCCGGCGGCGACGGCAAGCGTCCGGCGACAGTTCATGTGTGACTCCCGTTCCATCCGCGGGATCTCCCGCCGGCTGGCATCAGTGTCGATCCAGGCTGAATCGAAGAGCCGCCCGCGGAAGTCTCAGCCGAGCCCGCGGCGGCGCGAGCGGGCAGCAGATGCTGGCCCGTTTTGCTCTGCTTTGCAGGTCAGTATGGCGTTGGCAGGCATTGGCGAGCTATGTAGCGATGGCCGAACGTAACGAGCGCGGTTCGTCGGATCCAACGATGGATCTCGGCGCCGCCGATGCCTGTCGGCGCGCGTCCTGCGGCCCTCGCCCGTGCGGCCGGCGGGTGGCCGACAGCTGCACGAGGGCGGCCAGGCGGGCCCGGGAATCCTCCAGATCGAGGCCGCTGACCTCCCAGATCCGGCGCAGCCGATAGCGGAACGTGTTGGGGTGCACGTGCACGGCCGCCGCGGCCTGGCTGACGTCGCCGAACGCCTCCAGGTAGGCGTGCAGCGATCCGGTGAGCTCGGTACCGTTCTCGGCGTCGTAGCCGATCAGCCGCGCGATGGGCCCGTAGGAGCGGGCATCGTCGTCGTCGAGGATCTCGCCGAGCCGGTCGAGCACGGCCTCCAGGTAGACGTCATCCAGGCGGGCGGCGCGCCCGTCCGGGCTGGTGTCCCGCAGCACCCGTACCGTCCGCTCGGCCTCGGCCCGGGCCCGGCTCAGCCCCGGCAGCGACTGGGCGGGGCCGCCGACGCCGATGACGACCGGGTCCCGGCTGCCGATCCGGGCCACGAAGCTGTCGGCCAGCGCGCAGATGCGCTCCGCGGCCTGGGCCGGGTCGCAGTCGCCCGCGGGGACCACGGCGTACACGAGGCGTCCGATCCTGGCGATGACGGCGTCAGCGTGGATCGCGCCGAGGTGCAGAGTGAGGGCGTCGGCCAGCCGCTGGCTGGCCGCCTCATGCCCGGCACCGCGGACGCCGAGCGGCTGGCAGGCCAGCACGCACAGCGGGCCGGCGGGCAGGCCCAGGCGGATCGCCGCCTGGTGCGCGGCC
>JASIJN010000523.1 GCA_030050125.1 Streptosporangiaceae bacterium
CTCGCCGAGTCCAGCACCGCGGCCAGGGTCGAGGCGCTGGAACACTTCGCTGCCGAGGTCCGCGAGGCGGATGCCGCCTACCGGGACTGGCAGGACGCGGCCGGGCTGGCGGAACTCCACGCCGAGCACATGGACGCGCTCGCCCGCAGCGCCGCCGACGAGCACGGCATCGCCGCCATCGACGCCATGGCGCAGCAGGCCCGAGCCGTCCGGATGGCCTTCCGCGAGCCGCCCGGCTAGGGCCCGGCCGCGACCGCGCCTCAGCGGTACCGGACCGGGAGCCTCTTGATGCCGTTCAGCCAGCCCGAGCGCAGCCGGACCGGGTCGGCGGCCAGGCGGATCCCCGGCACGTGGTCCGCGATCGCGTTGAAGATCAGCTCGATCTCCAGCCTGGCCAGGCTGGCCCCCAGGCAGAAGTGCGTCCCGTTCCCGCCGAAGCCCAGGTGCGGGTTGGGGCTGCGGAGGATGTCGAACCGCTCGGGGCGGTCGAATACGGCCTCGTCGAAGTTGGCCGACCGGTAGAACAGGCCGACCCGCTGGCCGGCCTTGATCTGCTGGCCGCCCAGCGTCACATCGGCCAGCGCGGTGCGCTGGAACGAGGTCACCGGCGTGGCCCAGCGGACCACCTCGTCGGCGGTGGTCGGCGGGCGCTCGGACAGGAACAGCTCCCACTGGCCGGGGTGGTCGAGGAAGGCGAGCATGCCGTGCGAGATCGCGTTGCGGGTGGTCTCGTTGCCCGCCACCGCCAGCAGGATCACGAAGAACCCGAACTCGTCCGGAGACAGGTGCCCGCCGTCCACCTCGGCGTGCACCAGCTTGGTCACGATGTCGTCCCGGGGGCACCGCCGGCGGTCCTCGGCCATCTCCATGCTGTAGCCGACGATCTCGGCGGCGGCGGTGGCCGGGTCGCCGGTGAACTCGGGGTCGTCGTAGCCCACCATGTCGTTCGACCAGTCGAAGACCTTGCGCCGGTCTTCCTGCGGCACGCCGAGCAATTCCGCGATCGCCTGCAGCGGCAGCTCGGCGGCCACGTCGGTGACGAAGTCGCCGGTGCCGCGGGCGGCCGCCGCGGTCACGATCCGCTCCGCCCTGGCCGTCAGGGCGGCTCGCAGGCTGGCGATCGCCCGGGACGTGAAGCCGCGGGACACGATGGCGCGCAGCTTGGTGTGCTGCGGCGGATCGATGTTGAGCAGCACCAGCCGCTGCAGCTCGATCTGCTCCCGGGTGGACCCCTCCGCGTGACGGATGATCGCGGTGTTCTCCCAGGTGGAGTAGTTGTCGCTGTCCCGGGAGATGGCCAGGATGTCGGCGTGCCTGGTGACGACCCAGTAGCCCTCGTCATCGAACCCGGCGGCGCCGCGCGGCTGCGGGTTCCACCAGACCGGCGCGGCGCGCCGCAGCTCGGCGAGCTCGGCGGCCGGCACCCGAAGGGCGTACAGATCGGGATCGGTGAAGTCAAAGCCCGGCGGGATGCACGGCTCGGCCACGGCTGCCTCCGCAATCCGCTCGCACGCTCGCCACGTGACTGAAACGTGTTCTAGTTTGATTCAACCACGCTCAACCGTCCTCGTGAACGTCGCGCCGCCCCTGATCTGGTAACACGTTCTACGATGAGGTCCTCGAGATCCGGGGTCCCGACACGCGGGGCACCTGACACACGAGGTCGGTGGCACACGATGTTCTGACACGAGGTCCCGACACACGACGAGGGGGGCAGCCTTGGGCACTGCGGTGATCGTGGCGGCGGCCCGGACCCCGATCGGCAAGCGCGGCGGCGCGCTCTCAGGCCTGCATGCCGCGCAGATCCTGGGCCGGGCCCAGCGCGGGCTGCTGGACCGGGCCGGCGTCGACCCGGCCGAGGTGGAGCAGGTCATCGGCGGCTGCGTGACCCAGGCGGGCGAGCAATCGAACAACGTCACGCGCACCGCCTGGCTGCAGGCCGGCCTCCCGTACGCGACCGGTTGCCAGACCGTCGACGCCCAGTGCGGCTCCGCCCAGCAGGCCGCGCACCTGGTGGCCGGCCTGATCGCGGCCGGCGCGATCGAGGTCGGCATCGCCTGCGGGGTGGAGGCGATGAGCCGGGTGCCGCTGGGGGCGAACCTGGGCACCGAGGCCGGCCGGCCAAGGCCCTCCTCATGGGACATCGACCTGCCCAACCAGTATCTGGCGGCCGAGCGGATCGCGCAGCGGCGCGGGCTGTCCCGCGAGGACATCGACCGGTTCGGGCTGCGCTCGCAGACCCTGGCCCAGCTGGCCTGGGCGCACGGCCGGTTCGACCGCGAGATCCTGCCGGTCGAGGCGCCGGTCCTCGACGCCGATCACCGGCCGACCGGGCAGGCGCGCACGGTCGACCGGGATGAGGGACTGCGCGAAACCAGCCTGGACGCGCTGGCAGGGCTGCGCCCGGTGCTGGACGGCGGCCTGCACACCGCGGGCACGTCCTCTCAGATCTCCGACGGCGCCGCCGCCGTGCTCCTCGTCGAGGCCGGCCGGGCCAGGTCCCTGGGCCTGCGGCCGCGGGCCAGGATCATCGCGCAGTGCCTGGTCGGCGCGGAGCCCTACTATCACCTGGACGGCCCGGTCGCGGCGACCGAGCGCGTGCTCCAGCGCAGCGGCATGGTGCTGGCCGACATCGACTTGTTCGAGGTGAACGAGGCATTCGCCTCGGTGGTGCTGTCCTGGATGAGCGTGCACCGGCCGGACCCGGAGCGGGTCAACGTCAACGGCGGCGCGATCGCGCTCGGCCACCCGGTCGGCAGCACCGGGGCCCGGCTGATCACGACCGCGCTGCACGAGATGGAGCGACGGGACGCGAGCACGGCCCTGATCAGCATGTGCGCCGGCGGGGCCATGGCCACCGCCACCATTCTCGAGCGGCTGTGATATGTGATGACACAGCAGGCCAGCAAACAGGCGCGGAAAGGACGGCGAGCACATGTCAGGCGAAGGGGACTCGGAAGCGGAACCGGTGCGCGACGACCCGGTGCCGTTCGACACCAGCGTGGCGCACATCGCCCGGGTGTACGACTACTGGCTGGGCGGTAAGGACAACTTCGCCGCCGACCGGGAGGCCGCCCGGCAGGCGATCGCCGCCAACCCCGGGATACGGGCCGGGGTCCGGGCGAACCGGGCGTTCCTGGCCCGGGCCGTGCGCTACCTGGCCGGCGAGTGCGGCATCCGCCAGTTCCTCGACATCGGCACCGGCATCCCCACCGCGGAGAACACCCACGAGGTGGCCCAGGCGGTCGCGCCCGAGTCGCGGATCGTGTACGTGGACAACGATCCCGTCGTCCTGCTGCACGCCCGGTCGCTGCTGGCCAGCCACCCGGCCGGCTCGGCCGACTACATCGACGCCGACCTGCGCGACACCGCCACCATCCTGGACGGCGCCGCGCGGACGCTGGACTTCGGCCAGCCCGTCGCGATCCTGTTGCTGCTGGTGCTGCACCTGATCCCGGACTCCGACGACCCGTACGGGATCGTCGCCCGGCTGATGTCCGCCGTGCCGTCCGGGAGCTACCTGGTGATCACGCACGTGGCCGCGGACGTCGAGGTCGACGCGATGGCCGAGATGGCCCAGCGGCTCAACCGGCTGGTGGCCGAGAAGGGCACCATGCGCGGCAAGGCCGACGTCGCGCGGTTCTTCGACGGGCTCGAGCTCGCCGAGCCCGGCATCGTGCAGCCGCAGCTCTGGCGGCCAGACGGCCCCGGGCCGGTCAACGTGGCCGCGTGGAGCGGCGTGGCCAGGAAGAAGTGACTGCTCAGCGGTCGCTGAGGATCGCGTTGATCGCCTTGGCCGTGGCCGACGCCGGGCTCGCCTCGAGGCACAGGCGGTCCATCACGGCCATGTAGTGGTCGACGGTCTCGCGCCTGTCCAGGTATAGCGCGCTGGTCAGCTGCTCGAGGAACACCACGTCGGGCAGGTCGCGCTCGGCGAACCGCAGGATGCTGAACGGCCCCCCGGCCGCCGCGTGGGCGCCCGAGGCGAACGGGATGACCTGGACGGTCACGTTCGGGCGCTCCGCGGCCTCGAGCAGGTGCTGAAGCTGACGGCGCATGACGCCCGGGCGCCCGGCCGGGCGGCGCAGCACCGCCTCGTCCAGCACCGCCCACAGGTGCGTCGGCGCGGGCCCGGCCAGCAGGGACTGGCGCGCCATCCGCAGCGCGACGCGCTGGTCGATCTCGGTGGACGGGGCCCCGTGATGGCCGAGCAGGGTGACGGCGCGTGCGTAGTCCTCGGTCTGCAGCAGCCCGGGCACGAACTGGATCTCGTAGGCGCGGATGCTGGTCGCGGCCTCCTCCAGGCCCACATAGGCCTCGAACCAGTTCGGCAGCACATCGGAGTAGTCGTGCCACCAGCCGTGGGCGCTGGCGCTGCGGGCCAGCTCGCGCAGGGCCGCGCGCTGCTCCTCGTCGGTCACGTCGTAGAAGGTCAGCAGGTCGGCGATGTCGCGGTCCTTGAACCCGACGCGACCGGTCTCGAGCCGGCTCATCTTCGATCCGGACGCCCGGATCACCTCGCCGGCGTCCTCCAGGGTGATCCCGCGCTCCTCGCGAAGCCGGCGCAGCTGCGCGCCCAGGAGCCTGCGCAGCACCGTGGGGCCGCCGCCGAGCGGTGCGGTCGGGCCGCGGACAACGGTATTCCCCACGCGGACACCGGAGCTGCCCTCGGGCTGAACCATGATCGTGTGCGCCCTTCACCGGCTTGCAGACCACCGAAGTGTTTCACGTTGCGAACGGTTGCGCTAGCCAACCGGCACCAGATACCAGGCCCGCGGGTCGCCCGGCGCGGCGGTGAAATCGTAGCGCAGCAGGTCAGGCCCGAGCGCGACCAGGGAAATCGACGTCGTTCCCCAGATCCGCCCCGCGCC
>JASIJN010000524.1 GCA_030050125.1 Streptosporangiaceae bacterium
GGGTCGGGGCCGACCGCATCCGCGGGACCCGCGCCGTGCGTCTTGCCGAACGTGTGGCCGCCGGCGATCAGGGCGACCGTCTCCTCGTCGTTCATCGCCATCCGGCGGAACGTCTCACGGATGTCGCGGGCCGCGGCGAGCGGGTCCAGGTTGCCGTTGGGGCCCTCGGGGTTGACGTAGATGAGGCCCATCTGGACCGCGGCCAGCGGTTCCTGGAGCTCGCGGTCGCCGGAGTAGCGCTCGTCTGCCAGCCATACGGTCTCCGGACCCCAGTAGACGTCGTCGTCCGGCTCCCACACGTCCTCGCGGCCGCCGCCGAAACCGAAGGTCTTGAAGCCCATCGACTCCAGGGCGACGTTCCCGGTGAGGATCATCAGGTCGCCCCAGGAGATCTTCCTGCCGTACTTCTTCTTGACCGGCCACAGCAGCCGACGGGCCTTGTCGAGGCTGACGTTGTCCGGCCAGCTGTTGAGCGGCGCGAAGCGCTGCTGTCCGGCGCCCGCGCCGCCGCGAGCGGGTCCGGGCTGCCGTTCGGGCCCTGCGGGTTGACGTAGATGAGGCCCATCTGGACCGCGGCCAGCGGGTCCTCGAGCTCGCGGTCGCCGCTGTAGCGCTCGTCGTCGAGCCAGGTGGTCTCGGGGCCCCAGTAGACGTCGTCGTCCGGCTCCCATACGTCCTCGCGGCCGCCGCCGAAGCCGAACGTCTTGAAGCCCATCGACTCCAGGGCGACGTTGCCGGTGAGGACCATCAGGTCGCCCCACGAGATCTTCTTGCCGTACTTCTTCTTGACCGGCCACAGCAGCCGCCGGGCCTTGTCCAGGCTGACGTTGTCCGGCCAGCTGTTGAGCGGCGCGAACCGCTGCTGGCCGGCGCCGGCGCCGCCGCGGCCGTCGCTGATCCGGTAGGTCCCGGCGAGGTGCCACGCCATCCGGATCATGAGCGGGCCGTAGTGGCCGAAGTCGGCCGGCCACCAGTCCTTGGAGTCCGTCAGCACGGCCGCGATGTCGCGCTTGACGGCGGCGAGGTCGAGGGTCTTGAACTCCTCGGCGTAGTTGAAGTCGTCGCCCATCGGGTTGGCGACGGCGGGATTCTTGGCCAGGATCTTCAGGTTGAGCCGGTTCGGCCACCAGTCGCGGTTGGCGTCACCCATGGTGGGGTGCGTGAGGCCCGGCGCGAACGGGCATCCGCCGCTCTCCGGGGTCGCGCCTTCGGCAACAACGGGATCGTGGTTCTCAGACATGGAAATCCTTCCGGACTAGGCGGATTACATTTCCCAGGAACTGCGCGCGGTAGAACAACCGGGGCACAGGCCCCAGTAGATGACCTCGGCCTCGCCGATCGAGAAGCCGTGGTCGTTGGACGCTGTCAGGCAGGGCGCCTCGCCGACCGCGCAGTCGACGTCGGCGACGACGCCGCACGACCGGCACACGACGTGGTGGTGGTTGTCGCCGACGCGGCCCTCGAACCGGGCGGGGCTGCCGGCCGGCTCGATGCGGCGGATGAGTCCCGCCGCGGTCAGCGCGTGGAGGGCGTCATAGACGGCTTGAAGGGAGACATGGCCGACGCGAGCGCGCACGCCGGAGGCGATCGCCTCGACGCCGAGGTGGTCACCCTCGCGGACGGTGTCGAGCAGCGCCACGCGGGCCGCTGTCACCCTCAGGCCGGCACCGCGCAACTCCTCCGCCGGGGTCGGAGTCTGGGATGCGGTCATGCCGCCAACCCTATCGTCACAAACGCGAATGATCCAAGAAAGCGAATCATTCAAATGTAGTCCCGGGCCAGGAGGGGACTGCTGTAGTCCCGGGCCAGCAGGGCGCTGGTGTAGTCCCGGGCCAGCAGGGCACTGGTGTGGTCCCGGGCCAGGCGGCCGCCACTTCCCCCGCTTCCGGCGCCACGGCACGCTTGGTCCATGACCACAGCAGCGACCATGCGCGCGATCAGTCAGGACGTTCTTGGCGGGCCCGAGGTGCTGAAGCAGGTGGAACTGCCCCGGCCGGAACCCGGCCTCAGCCAGGTCCTGGTCCGGGTGCACGCGGCCGGGGTGAACCCTACCGACTGGAAGCACCGGGCGCACAGCGTCTTCCTCGGCCCGCCGCCCTTCGTCCTCGGCTGGGACGTGTCCGGCGTGGTCGAGGCGACCGGCTACGGGGTGACCCTGTTCCGGCCGGGCGACGAGGTGTTCGGCATGCTGCCCTATCCGCACGGCGCGGGCTCCCATGCCGAATACGTCACCGGGCCGGCCCGCGCCTTCTCGTTCAAGCCGGCCAACCTTGACCATGTGCAGGCCGGTGCGCTGCCCCTGGCGGCACTGACCGCCTGGCAGGCGCTGGCCGACACCGCGCGCCTGTCGGCCGGGCAGCGGGTGCTGGTGCACGCCGCCGCCGGGGGCGTCGGTCACCTGGCCGTCCAGATCGCCAAGGCAAGGGGGGCGCAGGTGATCGGCACCGCCAGCGCGCGCCACCACGACCTGCTCCGCGGGCTGGGCGCGGACGAGCTGGTCGACTACCCGACCACCGATTTCGCCGCGGCCGTCCGCGACGTCGACGTGGTGCTCGACGCGTTCGGCGGCGACTATCCGGCGCGGTCGCTGCGCACGCTGCGCCCCGGCGGCATGCTGATCTCACTGCTGCCCTTCCCGCGCGACGTGGCGGCCGAGGCGGCCCGGCTCGGCGTCCGGGCCGAGGTCATCCTGGTCGAGGCCGATCACGGCGGGATGACCGCGATCGCGGATCTGGCCTCCGGGGGCAAGCTGCGCCCGGTCATCGCGGGCACGTTCCCGCTGGCCGACGCGGCCAAGGCGCACGAACTCGGCGACACCGGGCACGTCGCGGGAAAGCTGGTCCTCAGCGTGCGGTGACCAGCGGACGGGCTGCCGCCCGCGTGGTTGCCGGCCGCCCGGGTCAGTCGATGCAGAGACAGAAGGGGTGCCCCGCCGGGTCGAGGAACACCCGGAAGGAGGTACCGGGCTGGTGCTCGTGCTTGGTCGCGCCGAGATCGAGCACCGCGGCCTCGGCGGCGTCGAGGTCGTCGACGATCACGTCGAGGTGCATCTGCTGCGGCACCTCCTGAGTCGGCCATACGGGCGCGACGTAGGGTTCCACCTGCTGGAAGGAGATGCACTGACCATCCGGCGCGCGGACATCGGCCCAGTCGCCGGAGGTTTCGACCTTCCAGTCCAGCATCGCGCCGTAGAAGCTGGCGAGAGCGCCCGGATCGGGACAGTCGATGACGATGCCGGGGAAGCGTGCGATGGCCATGCGGGTACGGTACGCGCGGCCGCGGACGACCTGCATCCGGGTGGCCGGTGACCGAGTCCGGCCTCCCGGGCCCGCGCGGCCTCGCGGGCCCGCCCGGCCTCCGGTCGGCGCCGGCCGATAGCGTTGGGCTTATGCGCGACGTTTCCGCGGCCGCCTCGTCGGCGGCGGCCGCCCCCGGGCTCGCCGCCAAGGACGCGGGGTCATGCTGCCAGAGGTGAAGAACAGCCAGCCGGTCCTGCACGCCGCGCCCGGAGTCGGCAACTGGATCGGCGCCGCGAGCGCGCTCATTCACGACGGCAGCATCTATCTCGCGTATCGCGACAGGCACCCGGTCGACAAGGGCCGGGGCAACCGGGCCTACGTGGCCCGCTCTCCGATCGACGATGGTGTCCATTTTGATACGTTGTGCGCCATCGATAAGGAGGACATGGATGCAGCGTCCCTGGAGCGTCCGGCCCTGGACGTCACGCCTGACGGCGATTGGGACCTGTATCTGAGCTGCGCGACGTTCAACTCCAAGCACTGGCGTATCGAGAGACTGCGCGCAAGCGGTCCCGCTGATTTCAGCGCCAGGACCCGCACCACCGTCTTTCCCGGCAGCGCGTCATTCGGCATCAAGGACCCGGTGCTGCTTCGCGGGCAGGAGCTGCGCATATGGGCAACGCTGCACCCGCTGACCGAAGGCGACGAGAACGCCGACCGGATGATCAGCGTCGATGCCTACAGCTGCCGGACCGTCATGGAGCCCGAACCGGGCACGTGGTACAGCCGGGGTACCCGGATAACGGCGATTGTCGGCGAGCATGCCTATTTCGATGGCCGGGCAACGGCCGCGCAGAACTACGAAGAAAAGACCGGGATCGCCAGGTGGGACGGGTCACGGTACGTGCCCGAGGCCGGCCCGGCGTCCAGTCCTTTCGGTGGCGGCGCATTGCGCTACGTCTCGGTGATCGTGCTGCCGGACGGGGCCTTGCGGCTGTACTACGAAAGCGAGACCGAGTACGGCAGTCACGAATTGCGGACGGAGCTGAAGCCTCGGCGCTGAGGCCCCGCTCCGGCAGCGGCGCGTTTCGCTGGCGCTGCGACCATCTGGCCGGGCCGCGGCCTTTCACCGTAGGCTGGAAAGGATCACCGAGGCGGAGGCCCGATGGTAACCAGGAACGAGCCGTCCGAACGGCGCGGCCGCGACGTGCTCACCTGGCGTCGGCGCAGGGTGCTCCAGGCCATCGAGGACTATGTGGCCGACCACGGCTGCTCGCCGAGCAACCGCGATATCGCGAAGGCCACCGATTTGAAAAGCGCCTCCAGCGTCCTGCATCACCTGCAGGAATTGAAGGCCGCGGGTTTCATCAGCTATGACCCGCGCTCGCCGCGCACGGTCCGGGTGCTGCGGCCGGGCCAGCCCGCCGCCCAGCCGGCCGCGATGGACGCGGGCTCGCGCAAGGTGGTCTGGGTGCCGGTCCTCGGGCAGATCGCGGCGGGGGCGCCGATCCCCCCGCTGGAGTCGATCGAGGACCGCATCCCTTTGCCCCGCGACGTGGTCGGCGCCTCCGATGGCCTGTTCATCCTCAAGATCGTGGGTGACTCGATGACCGGCGTCGGCATCTTTCCCGGCGACTGGGTGGTGGTGCGCCAGCTGTTCGACCCGCCCAGGGACGGCGACATCGTGGCCGCGGCGCTGGACGGCATCGAGGTCGAGGGCACGGTCAAGACGTACAAGAAGGAGGGCCGGCGCGTCTGGCTCATGCCGCAGAACTCGGCCTACACCCCCATCCCGGGAGACAGGGCCGAGATCCGCGGCAAGGTGGTGGCCGTGCTGCGCTGGCTGCCGTAGCTGGCCCGGGCGCCCGGGCCGGAAGGCGCCCGCTACTGACCCGGAGAAATAGCGTGTTGCATTACCCGGCCAAAGGGGTACCAGCCTGACCAAGGCAGTGGATGGCCCGTCTGGGTATGACGCCGGAACAGCGCAGATGGCCGATCTGGTCACGGGGGTTGGAGTGGCAAGAGAGACAATTGTCACACTTGTGGACGATATTGATGGCGGCCACGCCGACGAGACGGTGCGGTTCGCGGTTAACGGCTGGCAATACGAGATCGACCTGAGCACCAAGAACGCGGCGAGGATGCGCCAGAGGCTGGCGCCGTTCGTCGATCACGCCCGCCCGGCGGGGACGACAAGGCCGCGCCGGGCGAGACGTACCGCGGCCAGCCGCCGGCGCAGCGCCGACATCCGGGCGTGGGCGAAGGAGCACGGCATCGAGCTCAGCGACCGGGGGCGGCTTCCGGCCGGCGTGGCCGAGCAGTACCAGCAGGCGGTGCGGTCGCGCCGGTTAACGCGGCGCCATCTGGCCGGCCGGCAACCGGAGGGCGGCGGCCCTTCCGCGATCGGGCCGGGCGGCGTCGTCACGCGTCGCGGGTCATCATCCGCCACGCCCCGGCCACCGACCAGACCACGATCCAGCCGACGATCACCGAGATCATGGCCCAGGTCGGCATCGGCGGTATGCCGAGGGCGCCCCGCCCGCCGAACAGCGCTCCGCCGCCGATCGGGGCGAGCCCGGCGGGGCGAAGCTGGTCCATCGCCACGCCGACGTCGAGCCGCTGGCCGTCCAGGAAGTAGGGGATCGGCTGGCGGGCCAGGATCGGGGTCACGATGATCTCGAGCCCGATCAGCAGGATCGTCGACAGCGTGCGCTGCCCGGTGAGAGAGCCGAGCCCGAGCCCGACCAGGAACCCGATCCCGGCCTCGAGCGCGAGCCACAGCCCGATCTTGAACATCTCGTTGGCCGCCGGCTCGAACTGCTGGTCCTCGGACTCGATGTAGTTGGCGTAGTCGGCGGCGATGCCGGGCTTGGTCCCCGGAGGGATCGGGGCGCCGGGGCCGAGGACCAGGCCGGGCCCGAACGCCTGGGCCGCCTGCCGCGGATGCTGGTTGATCCAGGTCTGCAGCTGGGCCTGGTCGAGGTACGGCGGGACCGCGATGTTGTTGTTCATGCTGACCGAGGTCGGCTGCGGAGCCGACTCGTAGCTCGTGACCAGGCAGAGCATCGTGAACGCCACGGCGACCGCCGGGACGACGATCGCCAGG
>JASIJN010000525.1 GCA_030050125.1 Streptosporangiaceae bacterium
CCGGTGCGGGCTGATCGACCCGGCGGCGTGGGCGTTCACCTGGGTGGTGGACGCGCCGATGTTCGAGGACGACGGCACCGGGGGCTGGACGGCGGTGCATCACCCGTTCACCGCCCCGCTGCCCGAATGGGCGGACAAGTTCGCGTCCGAGCCGGCCGGGGCCCTGGCCGACGCCTACGACATCGTCTGTAACGGGACCGAGATCGGCGGCGGCTCCATCCGGATCCACCGGCCCGACGTGCAGCAGAAGGTGTTCGACGTCATCGGGCTTTCCCGGGAGGAGGCCAGGTCCCAGTTCGGCTTCCTGCTGGACGCGCTGCGCTTCGGGCCGCCGCCGCACGGCGGCATCGCGTTCGGCTGGGACCGGCTGCTGATGCTGCTGACCGGCCGGGACACGATCCGCGACGTGATCGCGTTCCCCAAGGCCGCCTCCGGGCTCGACCCGCTGACCAGCGCGCCCACGCCGATCACGCCCGCCCAGCGCAAGGAGGCCGGCATCGACGTGTTCCCGCCCTCCGGCTCGGGCTGATCAGCCCTGGCCCAGCAGGCGGGCGGTGTCGAGCGTGATGCCGAACGGCCTCGGCAGTCGCAGCGGCTGGCCGGCGGTGGCGGTGTGGCGGCTGCCGTAGCCGTCCTCGCCCGGCTCGCTGAACAGGGTGACGGTCGGCGGGTCCGCGAATCGGTCGATCAGCAGGCAGAGCGGGACGCCGCCCCTGGCATACGAGCGCGGCTTGACCTCCCGGTCCCGCCGCTGGCTCCAGGGCGAGACCACCTCGGCGACGAGCAGCGCGCCGGAGGCCAGCAGCTCGCACTCGCCGAACGGCGGTGCATCTTTGGGGGCCACCATGAGGTCTGGGATAAGCCGTTCCCTGGTCGGCGATACGTGTGCGGTCAGGTTCGTGTGGATGACCCACCTATGCCGTTCGCTGACCCTGACCAACGAGACGGTCAGGCCGTAGACAGCTTCCGAGTGCCAGACGCTGCCGGTCGGGCTCACGACGAGCTCGCCGCCGATAAGCTCGACCCGCGTCCCCGGCGGCACCTCGAGTTCGTACCAGAGTCGCTCCAGCTCGGCGAACTCGTCGGCCGCGGCCGAGTCCGTCCTTGGCATCGCCATCGCTGTTGCCTCCACGTCACTGCTCACCTTCACGGTACGCCGCTTGCGGGTGACGTCTTGTGCGCAACGTACCGCCGGGTGCCGACAGCCTGAGCGGGGCCGCCGCGGGCGTACGCAGGGTCACGGGGAGCGCGGTACTGTCGGGGCGTGCCCAGAGTTGAGGCGGGCCAGTCCGGCAGCCTGTTCGACGACGCGGCGGCCGAGGCCGAGGACGCGGCCGCGCCGCTGGCGGTCCGGATGCGGCCGCGGACCCTGGACGAGGTGACCGGCCAGCAGCACCTGACCGGCCAGGGATCGTCGCTGCGCAAGCTGGCCGAGCACGACGCCCCGATGTCGGTGCTGCTGTGGGGCCCGCCGGGGACCGGGAAGACCACCCTGGCCTACGTCATCAGCCAGGTGACCCGGCGCCGGTTCGTGGAGCTGTCCGCGGTGTCGGCCGGGGTCAAGGACGTGCGCGCGGCCATCGACGCGGCCCGCACCGAGCTCGGGCTGACCGGGACCCAGACCGTGCTGTTCATCGACGAGGTGCACCGGTTCAACAAGGCCCAGCAGGACGCGCTGCTCCCGGCGGTGGAGAACCGGTGGGTGTCGTTCATCGGCGCCACCACCGAGAACCCGTCGTTCTCGGTCGTCGGTCCGCTGCTGTCCCGGTCGCTGCTGCTCACGCTCAAGCCGCTGAGCGACGAGGACATGCGGGTGGTGATCGACCGGGCGCTGGCCGGCGAGCGCGGGCTGGCCGGCGCGCTGACCCTGGGCCCGGGAGTGGCCGGGCAGCTGATCCGGGTGGCCGGCGGCGACGCCCGGCGGGCCCTGACCTACCTCGAGGCCGCGGCGCTCGGACTGCCCCCGGGCGGCGAGATCGACCTGCCCGGCCTGGAGCGGGCGGTGGACCGGGCGGCCGTGCGCTACGACCGGGCGGGCGACCAGCACTACGACGTGATCAGCGCGTTCATCAAGAGCATCAGGGGCAGCGACGCGGACGCGGCGCTGCACTACCTGGCCCGGATGATCGAGGCCGGCGAGGACCCGCGGTTCATCGCCCGGCGGCTGATCGTGCACGCCAGCGAGGACATCGGGATGGCCGACCCGTCGGCGCTGCCGATCGCGGTGGCGGCGGCCCAGGCGGTCGAGTTCGTCGGCCTGCCCGAGGCCAGGATCAACCTGGCCCAGGCGGTCATCCACCTCTCCCTGGCGCCGAAGTCGAACGCGGTGATCCGGGCGATCGGCGCCGCGGCCGAGGACGTCAGGGCCGGGCTGGCGGGCTCGGTGCCCGCGCACCTGCGCGACGCCAGCTACCCCGGCGCGGCCCGGCTCGGGCACGGCCGCGGCTACCAGTACCCGCACGACTTCGCCGAGGGCGTGGTGGCACAGGATTACGCGCCCGGCCCGGTCGCCGGCCGGAGGTACTACCAGCCGACCGGGCACGGCGCCGAGGCCAGGTACGCGGAGCGGTCCGGGCGAATCAGGGCGATCCTGGGCCGCGACGGCGCCGCCGACGGCGAGTCCGGGCGGCCGCAGCCCGGTGCGCAGCCCGGGGAGCCGCCCGA
>JASIJN010000526.1 GCA_030050125.1 Streptosporangiaceae bacterium
GCGCGGCTGCCCGGCCCGGCGGCGGCCTGGGCCTTGCCGCCCGCCGCGGCCTGCTGCTTGAGTTCCTTCTTCCGCTCCCGCCGCTTCTTCGAGGACAGCAGCGGGATCCCGCCGGACACCAGGAAGATCACCGCGGCCAGCGCGAACAGGATCACGCCGGCATAGGTCCTGGGCGAGAACACGAACGCGCTGGAGAACTGCACGATCGCCGAGCCGATCCGGCCGACCAGCACGATCGAGCCGGTCAGATAGAGCGCGAGCGGCAGCAGCGACCAGGCCACGGCCCTGATGCCGCGCCTGAGCCCACGGCGCCGGAACGTGAGCCAGGACAGGACGAGCCCGGCGGCGGTCAGCCCGACACAGATGGGGAACCAGGTGATGCTGTTCCAGGTATTCATGGCCGCCTCCCTCGTCTCATGGTACGAGATCGCGCAGCATGGCCAGGCTGACCTGGCTGAGCGACCCGGCCACCACCCGGCCGGGCCTGGGCAGGATCGGCACCAGGCTCGGCACCGCGATCAGCCCGCAGCCCGCGGCCTCGGCCGAGGCAACGCCGTTGGGCGAGTCCTCGAGCGCCACGCACCAGCGCGGATCGGCGCCCAGCCGCCGCGCCGCCAGCAGATAAGGCTCCGGGTCCGGCTTGCCCCGGATCACATCGTCCGCGCAGACCGTCGCGTCGAAGGTCACACCCAGCCGCAGCAGCACGGCGTCCATGATCGGGCGCTCCGAGGAGGTGACCAGGGCGTGCGGCACGCCCGCGGCTCGGACCTCGGCCAGCAGGTCCCCCGCCCCCGGCAGCGCGGTCAGCGGCCGCGACATGAGCAGCGAGGTCATGCCGTCCACCAGCCACCGGCCGACTTCCTCGCGGCTGGCCGGCCGGACCGCCCGGTCCAGCAGGTAAGAGACCGTGCGCGGCAGCGACCCGCCGATCAGGGCGCGCTGGTCGGCCTGGCTCCACTGGCCGTCCAGCCGGGCCATGACCGCGCACTCGACCTCGAACCACAGCGGCTCGGAGTCGACCAGCAGCCCGTCCATGTCGAACAGCACGCCCTGCAGCTCGCTCCGGCCCGGGGGCGCGGACGGGGCCGACTCGATCGGCTCGGCAGACTCCATGGCTCGGCCGGCTCAGGTGCTGAAGTAGCTGGCTTCGGGATGATGAGTGATCAGCGCGTCGGTGGACTGCTCCGGGGCCAGCTGGAACTCCTCGGACAACGTGACCCCGATCCGTTCGGGCGCGAGCAGCCGGACCAGCTTGGCCCGGTCCTCCAGGTCCGGGCACGCTGGGTAGCCGAACGAGTACCGGCAGCCCTGGTAGCGGACCTTGAGTATGTTGTCCAGGTCGCCGGGGTCATCGGCGGCGATGCCCAGCTCGCCCCGGATCCGGCTGTGCCAGTACTCCGCCAGCGCCTCGGCCAGCTGGACGGACAGCCCGTGCAGCTCCAGGTACTCGCGGTAGGCGTCCTTCGCGAACAGCTCGGCGGTCGCCTCGCTGATCTTCGCCCCGACGGTGACCAGCTGGAACGCGACCACGTCGGTCTCGCCCGATTCGCGGGACCTGAAGAAGTCGGCCAGGCACAGGTGCCGGTCGTGCCGCTGTCTGGGGAAGCTGAATCGCTCCCGCTCGTTCCCGCTCTCGTCCAGGACGACCAGGTCGTCGCCCTCGCTGACCGCCGGGAAGTACCCGTAGACGACCCCGGCGTCCAGCAGGCCCTCGGTCTGGACGCGGTCCAGCCACATCCGCAGCCGCGGCCGGCCCTCGGTCTCGACCAGCTCGGCGTAGGACGGCCCGCCGTCGCCCCGCGACGGCTTGAGGCCCCACTGGCCCATGAACGTGGCCCGCTCGTCGAGGAAGGCCGCGTAGTCGGCAAGCTGAACGCCCTTGACGACGCGGTGGCCGAGAAACGGCGCGGCCGGCACCGGGTTGTCCGCCGCCACGTCGGACCGGGCGGGCATGGCCTCGGGCTCGGTCAGCCGCAGCCGGGACCCGGCCGGAGCCCGGCGTTCCCGCAGCGTCGGCAGCCCCGCCCCCGCTTCCCCGCGCTTGATCGCCATGAACGCGTCCATCAGCCGCAGGCCCTCGAAGGCGTCACGGGCGTAGCGGACCTCGCCCTCGAACAGGCCGGCCAGGTCCTGCTCGACGTAGGCCCGGGTCAGCGCGGCGCCGCCCAGCAGCACCGGCCACCGGTGGGCCAGCTGCCGCGAGTTGATCTCGGCCAGGTTGTCGCGCATCACGACGGTGGACTTCACCAGCAGGCCGGACATGCCGATGACGTCGGCCCCGCTGGTGTCGGCGGCCTCGAGAATGGCCGAGATCGGCTGCTTGATGCCGATGTTGACCACGTCGTAGCCGTTGTTCGACAGGATGATGTCGACCAGGTTCTTGCCGATGTCGTGCACGTCGCCCTTGACCGTGGCCAGCACGATCCTGCCCTTGCCCGCCTCGCCGGAGCGCTCCATGTACGGCTCCAGGTAGCCCACGGCCACCTTCATGACCTCGGCCGACTGCAGCACGAACGGCAGCTGCATCTGGCCGGAGCCGAACAGCTCGCCGACGGTCTTCATCCCGTCGAGCAGGACGTCGTTGACGATCTCCAGGGCGGGCCGCTCGGCGAGCCCGGCGTCCAGGTCGGCCTCCAGGCCGTTCTTCTCGCCGTCGATGATCCGCCGCTTCAGCCGCTCCCACAGCGGCAGCCCGGCCAGCTCGGCCGCGCGGCTGGCCTTGACCGCGGCGGCGTCGACGCCCTCGAACAGCTCGAGCAGCCTGGCCAGCGGGTCGTAGCCGTCCCGCCGCCGGTCGTAGACGAGGTCGAGAGCCGCCAGCAGCTGGTCCTCGGGGATCCGGGAGATCGGCATGATCCGGGACGCGTGCACGATCGCCGAGTCCAGCCCGGCCTGCACGCACTCGGCCAGGAACACCGAGTTGAGCACGGCCCGGGCCGCGGGATTCAGGCCGAACGAGACGTTGGACACCCCCAGCGTGGTCTGCACCTGCGGGTAGCGGCGCTTCAGCTCCCGGATCGCCTCGATCGTCTCGATCGCGTCCCGCCTGGTCTCCTCCTGGCCGGTGGCGATCGGGAAGGTCAGGCAGTCGACGATGATGTCGGGCAGCCGCATCCCCCAGTTGCCGGTGAGGTCCTCGATCAGGCGGGTGGCGACGGCCAGCTTCCACCCGGCGGTGCGGGCCTGGCCCTGCTCGTCGATGGTGAGCGCGATGACCGCGGCTCCGTGCTCGCGGACCAGCGGCATGACCCGGGCGATCCGGGACTGCGGCCCGTCGCCGTCTTCGTAGTTGACCGAGTTCACGACCGCGCGGCCGCCGAGCAGTTCCAGCCCGGCCCT
>JASIJN010000527.1 GCA_030050125.1 Streptosporangiaceae bacterium
GGGGGCAGCTGGCCGACCACGTGATCTTGACGCCGGGGGTGGTGACCGAGGACATGGTCACCGCCGCGGTGGCGATGACCGGCAAGGGCGGCAAGGTCACCATCACCGCGGTCGGCCACATCGGCGAGCACGCGGTGCACGTGCACGCCGGGATGCTGATCAGCTACCAGCGGCAGATCCGCGGCGCCCTGTTCGGCGACAGCAACCCGCTCTACGACATCCCCATGCTGCTGGGCCTGTACCGCTCCGGCGACCTCAAACTCGACGAACTGGTCACCCGCCGCTACCGGCTCGACGACATCAACCAGGCCTACCAGGACCTGGAAGACGGCAAGAACATCCGCGGCGTCATCATCCACGAGGATTGAGGCCATGACCGAGATGGTGCGGGCCGCGGTCCAGACCGGGCCGCGGCAGATCGAGTTGCGCGAGTTCCCCCGCCCGAAGACCGGGCCGGACGACGGGCTGCTGCGGGTGGAGGCCAACGGCATCTGCGGCAGCGACGTCGAAACCTACCGCGGCCATCTCGGCGGTCCCCGCCCGGCGTTCATCCCCGGCCACGAGCCCCTCGGCATCATCGAGGAGGTCGGCGAGCGAGCCGCGCAGCGGTGGGACGTCCAGCCGGGCGACCGGGTCGCGCTGGAGGTGATCGTGCCCTGCCGGGCCTGCCCGGACTGCCTGACCGGCCGCTATCAGTTCTGCCCGCACCGCAAATACGGGCACGGGGTCACCGGCATCGACACCGAGCCGGCGCTGTGGGGCGGGCTGGCCGACCTTATGTACCTGTCGCCCACCTCGGTGCTGCACAAGATGGACAAGAGCCTGCCGGTCGAGCTGGCCGCCATGTACAACTCGCTGGGCGCGGGGGTGCGCTGGGCCTGCCACCTCGGCGAGGTGAGGATCGGCGACACCGTGCTGGTGCTCGGCGCCGGGCAGCGCGGCATCGCCGTCGTGGTCGCCGCCCGCGCCGCCGGCGCCGGGACGATCATCATCACCGGCCTGGCCACGGACGCCCACAAGCTGGCCATGGCCCGCGAGTTCGGCGCGGACCACACGATCGTGGTGGACGGCGACACGGGCAAGACAAGCACGGGCGAGGACACGGTGGAACGGGTCGCCGATATCACCGGCGGCAAGATGGCCGACGTCACCCTCGAGCTCACCCCCATGGCCGCGGGCCCGGTCGCCGACGCGCTCGCCGCGACCCGCCGCGGCGGCCGGGTGGTCCTGGCCGGGCTCAAGGGAAATCGCGAGATCCCGCTGCGCACCGATGTGATCATCAACCGGGCGCTTACCGTCCGCGGCGCGTTCGGCGTGGACGCCAAGGGCATGCAGGACGCGATCGCGCTGCTCGAATCGCGCCGCTTCCCGCTGGAGAAGATGCACACGCACACCTTCGGGCTGGCGGACGCCGCGCTGGCCATCCAGACCCTCGGCGGCGAGATAGCCGGCGAGTCCGCCATCCACGTCTCGGTCCACCCGAACACCTAGCCGGCATCCGGAGGATCCGTGCTGGTCGACGCCCACGCCCACCTGCTCCCCCGCGACTATCCGCCCGACGCGCCCGAGTGCTTCCCCCGAATGGAGCCGGTCGACGGGAGCACCGCCCGGACCCTGGTCTTCGGTGCGATGCAGTTCCGTGCCCGGGACGTGTTCTTCGAGGCCGAGCGGCGGGTGGAGGAAATGGCGGCCTCGGGCGTCGACGTCGAGGTGCTCTCGCCGATGCCGCCGCTGCTGCGCTACGACCTGCCGGTCGCCGACGGCCTGGCCCTGGCCCGGCACGTCAACGAGTTCGCGGCGCAGCTGTGCTCGTTCGACCCGACCCGGCTGATCGGGCTCGGCATGGTGCCGCTGCAGGACCCGGACGTGGCCGCGGCCGAGTTGACCGCCGCCCGGGATCTGGGCCTGCGCGGCGTGGAGATCGCCTCTAACGTCCTGGACACGCCGATCGGCGACGAGCGGTTCCTGACGTTCTTCGCCGAGGCCGAGCGCCTGGGCCTGGCGGTCTTCGTGCACGCCATGCCATCGGCCGGCGCGGGGCTGCCCGCCCCGGCCAGGGGAACGTACGCCGTCGGGGTACAGGGCGCGATCGCGGCCGCGTCCATCGTGACCGGGGGAACCGCGGCGAAGTGCCCGGGGCTGCGGATCTCGTTCAGCCACGGCGCCGGGGGGTTCCCGCTGATGATCCCCCGCGCGCAGTACTTCTGGAGCGGCGCCTGGAACGAGGAGCCGGTGGTGCCAGGGCGCGCGATCATGCACGACGAGGGGCCGTCGCCGTTCGAGTACGCCCGCCGGTTCTACTATGACTCGCTGGTCTTCGACCGCAGGGCGCTGCGGTACCTCATCGACGTGCTCGGGTCCGACCGGCTGCTGGTCGGCTCGGACTTCCCGGCCATGCTCCGCGAGGAGCCCGCCGGGCGGACGCTGCGCTCCATGGACCTGCCCGACGGCGTGCTCGAGGACATCACCTGGAACAACGCGTTCCGCTGGCTGGGGATCACTCCGGTCCGCTGAGCGACCCGGCCCCGGCCGGAGCGGGCGTGCACCGGGGGCGGCGCCGGGCCGCCGCGGCCAGCCGGGCCCCGGGCT
>JASIJN010000528.1 GCA_030050125.1 Streptosporangiaceae bacterium
TCGGCGAGGTAGCCGAGCTGGGCCCGCACCGACAGCTCGGCGAACGGCCACAGCGCGCGGTCCACGTCGACGTACACCCGGGCCACGATGTCGGGGATGGTCCGGCAGCCCGCGTCCAGCGCGGCCTCGATCTCGGCCAGCCGCTCGGCCCGGTGCTCGATGTAGTAGTCGAGCGTCGCGACAGGGTCGGCGAGCAGCGGCCCGTGCCCGGGCAGCAGCGCCCGCAGGCTGCCGCCGCCCGCCAGCGTCCGGAGCCGGTCCAGCGAGGTCAGGTAGTCGCCGAGGTTGCCGTCGCCCGCGATCACCGTGGTGCCCCGCCCGAGCACGGTGTCGCCGGTCAGCAGCGCCGAGTCGGCTTCGAGCAGCAGGCACACCGAGTCCGCGGTGTGCCCGGGGGTCTCGATCACCACCAGCTCGCAGCCGCCCGCCCGCACCGCGTCGCCCGGCCCGAGCGTCTCGGCGGCGCCGAGCCGGTGCGCCGGGTCGACGGCCAGGACCGGCGCCCCTGTGAGCTCGGCCAGCCGCCGCGCACCCGCCGAGTGATCCAGGTGACCGTGGGTGAGCACTATCTTCTCGATGCGCTGGCCCGCCTCCTCGGCGGCCGCGCGCACCCGGTTCAGGTGTCCCTCGTCGTCCGGCCCCGGGTCGACGACGATCGCCGCGGCCGCGCCGGGCTCCGCGACCAGCCAGGTGTTGGTGCCGTCCAGCGTCATCAGCGAAGGATTGGGGGCCAGGACGCAGCGAGCGCGGTCGGTGCCGCTCCCGTCGATCACGGTGCTTCCTGGCTCGCTCACAGCGGTTCCTGGCTCGCTCGCCCCGGCTCGCTCACAGCGGATACTCCAGCTCCGCCGGGAGCGTCAGCCAGACCGCCCCCTCGGCCACGCTTGCCTCCGGCAGCACCGGCCTGACCTGGCGCGGCGCGAGCGCGGCGGCCACGTCCCGGCAGGCGGCCAGCTCAGCCAGGGTCACCGCGGTCGGCGGCCACAGCACGATCTCCCGGCGGTGCCCCATGGCGATCGCGTCCTCGGGACGCACCCAGGCCACCTCGGCCGCCTCGCCGCCGACGTCCCGGGTGCGCTGCTGCTCCGGCAGCGCGGCGGCGAAGAACCGGGCGTCGAAGCGGCGCTCCTCGATCACCGGGGTGATCCACCGGGACCAGGGCCGGAGCAGGTCCGACCGGAGCACCAGGCCGCGCCTGGCCAGCATCTCGGCCAGCGAGAGCGAGCGGTCCAGCAGGCTCCTGCGGTCCGCCTCCCAGTCGGCGCCCGTGGTGTCGGCCACGACCGAGTCCGCGGACGGCCCGGCCAGCAGCACGCCGGACTCCTCGAAGGTCTCCCTGATGGCAGCGCAGACCAGCGAGCGGGCCAGCTCGGGCGGCGCGTCGAAGATGTGCCCCCACTCGGCGGGTCCGGGTCCGGCCCAGGCGACCTGCTCATCGGCGTCCCTGGCGTCGACCGAGCCGCCGGGAAAGACGTAGGCGCCGGGGGCGAACGCCATCGAGGACTTGCGGCGCAGCATGTAGACCTCGAGGCCGGCCGGCGAGAGGGCCGGGCGCAGCAGCATGACCGTGGCCGCGTCCCGCGGCTGCGCCGGAGCCCGGTCCCCGGCGAGGATCTCGAGAGCCTGCTGGCCGAGCTGGCCACGGCCGCCGATCCGGATCGCGCCCACTCAGTGCGTCCCGCTCAAATGTCTCGAACCTCGGCGATCAGCTCCACCTCGACCGGTGCGTCCAGCGGCAGCACGGCCATCCCGACCGCGCTGCGCGCGTGCCTGCCCGCCTCACCGAAGATCTCGATCAGCAGCTCGCTGGCGCCGTTGACGACCTGGGCCTGCTGGGTGAAGCCCGGCGCGCTGGCCACGAACCCGGTGACCTTGACGATGCGCCGGACCGCGGCGAGCCCGCCGGTCACCGACACGACGGCGGCCAGCGCGTTGAGGGCGCAGGTCCGCGCGAGCGCGCTCGCCTCGACGACGCCGACATCGGCGCCGACCTTGCCGGTGGCCAGCAGCTGCCCTTCGACCACCGGCACCTGGCCCGACGTGTACACGTAGTCGCCGGTCCGCACGGCAGGCACGTAGGCGGCCAGGGGCCGCGCCACCTTCGGCAGGGTCAGGCCGATCGCCGCCAGCCTGGCCTCGGGCGAGCCCTCCGGCGGTTCGTCGAGGCTCATGTCCGTTCCCGCTTCATGTAGGCGACGAGCTGCTCGGGATTCGGCCCGGGGATGACCGTCACGAGCTCCCATCCGTCCTCGCCCCAGTTGTCCAGGATCTGCTTGGTCGCGTGCACCAGCAGCGGAACCGTCGCGTACTCCCACTTCGCCATAGGCAGACCATAGCCGGATCACGGCCTGACGGGCGGCCGTGAACTCCAAAGGCGTCCGAGTCCGCCCGGTGCTCGCGAGGGCCTCAGCCGTCCGAGTCCGCCGGGGCGTCCTCGGGCGCGGCGGGCGCTTTCCGCACGGGCTCGGCCCGGGTGTCCGTGGCATGGCCGTCCGCGGAGATCGCGGTGGCCTCGGGTGCGGCGTCCGTCGCTACCTTGTCGAGCCCGGTGTCCGCACCTGGCAGCTCGGGGATCTCGGGCACGTCGGGGATGGACAGCGGCGCCCCGCTCTCGATCTGCGCCTCCTCCTTCTGCACGTCGTCGCCGCCGAAGTCGGCCAGCGATCCCGGCCCGCCCTCCTTGGGCTCGGCGGTGCCACTGAACTTGTCGAAGAACCGGAGCAGCTCGACGGGCACCGGCATGACCAGGGTGCTGTTGCGCTCCGCCGCGACCTCGACCACGGTCTGCAACAGCCGTAGCTGCAGTGCCGCGGGATCGCGCGCCATGACGTTGGCCGCCGCGGCCAGGCGCTTGGAGGCCTGGTATTCGCCGTCCGCTGTGATGATCCTCGCGCGACGTTCGCGTTCTGCTTCTGCCTGGCGCGACATAGACCGCTTCATGCCCTCGGGCAGGGAAACGTCCTTGATCTCCACCCGCTCGACCCGGATGCCCCATGGGCCCTCGGTCGGCTCGTCGATGATCCGGCGCAGCTCCCGGTTCACGGTGTCGCGCTCGGCGAGCAGCTGGTCCATCTCGGACTGGCCGATGATCGAGCGCAGCGAGGTCTGCGCCTGCTGGGAGATCGCGAACATGTAGTTCTGGACGTTGATGGTCGCCTTGATCGGGTCGACGACCCGGAAGTACACGACCGCGTCCACCCGGACGCTGACGTTGTCCCGGGTGATGCCCTCCTGCGCCGGGACCGCCATCGCGACGATCTGCATGTTGACCTTCTGCATGCGATCGCCGATCGGCGAGATCAGCGTCAGGCCCGGGCCGCGCGTCCCGGGCAGCACCCGGCCCCAGCGGTAGATGATGCCCTGCTCATACTGCTGCACGATCTTGAACGAGCGGGCGGCCAGTATCGCCGCGATGACGAATACCACGATGATGATCGGTATAACGACGTCCATCACCACACCTCTTCTCCGGTCATGGTCACGCCGTACTCTCATCCCAGCCTAGTGACATTTGGGTCCCGGCGGCACCGTGGCTGAAGTGACGTAGGCCGGTAGCGCATCGCCGGCCGGCCGGCCGACACGCGGGCCATCCGGGGTGCCCGGTGCGCCGGCCCGGATAGCCTCCAAGGGGTGAGCACACGGGACACGGACTGGGACGGCGTTCGACTGCACGTCGTCACCGGTAAGGGCGGCACCGGCAAGACAACGGTCGCCGGTGCCCTGGCGCTCGCGCTCGCCTCCGGCGGGAGGCGGGTGCTGCTGATCGAGGTGGAGGGCCGCCAGGGGATCGCGCAGGTCTTCGACTGCCCCCCGCTGCCCTACGAGGAACGCAAGATCGCGGTGGCCCCGCCGAGCGCCACGCAGCCGGGCGGAGAGGTGTACGCGCTGGTGGCCGACCCGGAGTCGGCCCTGCTCGAGTACCTCGAGATGTTCTACAACCTGCGGCACGCGGGCAAGGCACTGACCAGGGTTGGCGTGATGGACTTCGCCACCACGATCGCCCCGGGGCTGCGTGACGTGTTGCTGACCGGGAAGGCGGCGGAGGCCGTCCGGAGGAAGAAGGCGGGCCGGCCGGTCTATGACGCCGTGGTCATGGACGCCCCGCCCACCGGCCGGATCGGCCGGTTCCTCAACGTCACCTCCGAGGTGTCCGGGCTGGCCCGGGTTGGCCCGATCCGCACCCACGCCGACACGGTGCAGAAGGTGATCCGCTCCCCGGAGACCGCCGTGCACTTCGTCAGCACGCTGGAGGAGATGCCGGTTCAGGAGGTCTTGGACGGCATCGCCGAGCTGCGCGGGCTGCCGGGCGGGGGGATCCAGGTCGGCGGGATCATGGTCAACATGGTCCGGCCGACCGAGCTGCCGCTCAGCCAGCTCCGCGAGGTGGCGGCCGGGTCGGTCGACGAGCACGAGCTCGCGCTCGGGCTGAAGGCCGCCGGGCTCGACGACAGCGTCCGGCTGGCCAGCGACCTCGCGGCCGAGCTCACCGAGCAGGCGGTGGCGGCCGTCGGCCAGGACCTGGAGCGGAGCAGGCTGGCCGAGCCCGGCCAGCCGTGCTATGACCTGCCGATGATCACCGACGGCATGGACCTCGGCGGGCTGTACCAGCTGGCGGCCGCGCTGCGGGAGCAAGGGGCGGCATGAGCGAGCTGGGGCACACCCTGATGAGCGAGGTCACCACGCCGCCGCGGCTCGACCTCGACCGGCTGATCGATGACCGCCGCACCCGGGTCATCGTCTGCTGCGGGTCCGGCGGCGTCGGCAAGACCACCACCGCCGCCGCCATCGGGCTGCGCGCGGCGGAGCGCGGCAGACACGTGGTGGTGCTCACCGTCGACCCGGCTCGAAGGCTGGCCCAGTCGATGGGCCTGACCTCCCTGGACAACACGCCGCGGCCGGTCCCGTTCCCCGACCGTGGCGACGGAACGCCCGGGGGGAGCCTGCACGCGATGATGCTCGACATGAAGCGGACCTTCGACGAGATCGTCGAGGCCCACGCCGACCCGGACCGCGCGGCCCAGATCCTGGCCAACCCGTTTTACCAGTCGCTGTCGTCCGGCTTCTCCGGCACCCAGGAGTACATGGCCATGGAGAAGCTCGGCCAGCTGCGCCGGGCAGACGAATGGGACCTCATCGTGGTGGACACCCCGCCCAGCCGGTCCGCGCTCGACTTCCTCGACGCACCGCAGCGGCTGGGCCGGTTCCTCGATGGCCGGCTGATCCGGCTGCTGGTCGTCCCGGCCAAGGTGGGCGGCCGCGCGTACCTGAAGGTGCTGAACGCGGGCTTCGGCATGGTCACCGGGGTGCTGACCAAGGTGCTCGGCGCCCAGGTGCTCAAGGACGTGCAGACGTTTGTGTCGGCACTGGACACGATGTTCGGCGGGTTCCGGGAGCGAGCCGACTACACCTACCGGCTGCTGCGCGCGCCCGGCACCGCGTTCCTGGTCATCGCGGCGCCGGAACCGGACGCGCTGCGCGAGGCCTCGTATTTCGTCGAGCGCCTCGCCGAGGAGGGCATGCCGCTGGCGGGCCTGATCCTCAACCGGGTGCACCGCTCGCCCGCCGGCCGGCTCTCGGCCGCCCGCAGCCTGGCCGCGGCGGAGACCCTCGCCGCCGACGGGCAGGCGGCGGCGACGCACACGCTGACCATCGCCGCCCTGCGACTGCACGCGGAGCGCATGCAGATGTCCGCGACCGAGCGGCGGTTCGCCCAGCACTTCACGACCGCGCATCCGCATGTGCCCGTGGCCGAGGTGCCCGCGCAGCCCGACGACGTGCATGATCTGGCCGGGCTTGGCGCGGTGGGAGACAGCTTCGCCAGCTGATTCGCTAGCCGCTGATGATGGCCCGCGGCGACGGTGGCGCGGGCCGGGCGATCACGAACTTGTGATCAACTGGCGACGAGCTCGTCGCCGGCGCGCTCGTACTGGTTGCGAGCGCTCTCGAGCAGGTCACGCCACGATGTGACGTCCGGGCGGCGGCGAAGCAGCGCGCGCCGCTCGCGCTCGGTCATACCACCCCACACCCCGAACTCGATCCGGTTGTCGAGTGCGTCCGCGAGGCACTCGGTCCGGACAGGGCAGCCCCGGCAGATCAGCTTGGCCCGATTCTGTGCCGCGCCCTGAACGAAAAGCTCGTCAGGATCAGTTCCCTTGCACGCAGCACGCGCGGTCCAGTCCGTGATCCACATGTGGCCCACTCCTCCTGATCGTCACGCCCGCTCACGGGTCGTCACGCCAGACGGCGTCTCGTAACGGTCCGGGCACACGGCGTAACGCCGGGCCTCGGTAGCGATGGTCGCGGAAGAGTAACTTACGGGGCTCCGGCCCGCTGCGCTAGACCCCGCCAGGCCCATTTCTTAAATAGCCCGACTGGGCTATGCGCACAGAAGTGACTAGTCACGGCCCCGTTCACCTCCCGGCGGGCCAGCCAATCAGGTCAGACCAGGCGATCGCGCTAGCTGGGCGTCTGTGCTCTGCCGACGCTGCCTGGCCCAGGATCCGGTTTTCCTGGCACTGCCATAACAGGTGCGAGCGTAACCTGATTTCGTGCTGAACTCAGAACGCCGCGCCGGCTCCGCCGACATCAGTACAGTTGGCCGACTCGCCGCGGTCGCGGTCGGCGCAGGCCTGCTCGTGGCGGCCGTGACCGTTCCGGTCGTCGGGGCGGTTGGGGTCGTCGCCCGAAACGCCGCGAACACCTTCAACACGCTGAAGGTGCCGGTCCTGGGGCAGATCCCGTCGCGCTCGGAGATCCTCGACACGCAGGGCAACGTGATCGCGTACTACTACCCGGACAACATCTACCGGGTCCCGGTCAGCTACAACCAGATAGCGCCGGTGATGCGCAACGCGATCGTCGCGATCGAGGACTCCCGCTACTACCTGCACGGCGCGTTCGACCTGCGGGGCACGCTCCGCGCCCTCGCCAACGACCTGGGCAACGACGACGGCACCCAGGGCGGCTCCACGCTGGCCCAGGAGTACGTCAAGAACGCGCTGGTCCTCACCGCGGGCACCAACAAGCAGGAGCAGGCCGAGGCGACCGAGGACACGATCGGCCGGAAGGTCCGCGAGCTCAAGATGGCGGCGAACGTCGAGCGCGAGATGACCAAGGACCAGCTCCTCGCCGCGCTGCTCAACGTGGCGTTCTACGCCAACAGCGCCTACGGCATCCAGGTGGCGGCCGAGCGCTACTTCAGCGTCAGCGCGGCGGACCTGAACCTGCCGCAGGCGGCGCTGCTGGCCGGGCTGGTGCGCAATCCCACGCTCTACGACCCGCTCACAGACCCGACCCAGGCGCTGGACCGGCGCAACACCGTGCTCACGCGCATGGCCCAGGTCGGCTACATCACTCAGAAGCAGGCCAGCGCCGCCGAGAAGCTGCCGCTGGGCCTGAACATGTCGTACGCCGCGATCCAAGAGGGGTGCCAGAGCCCCACGGCGGCGAGCGACGCGTTCTTCTGCGACTACGTCATGGCCGCCATGCGGGTCGACCCGGCCTACGCCGAGGCCTACCAGCAGCTGAATACCACCGGCGGCCTGAAGATCTACACCACGCTCAACCCGCAGGACGAGCGCGCCGCGCAGAACGCG
>JASIJN010000529.1 GCA_030050125.1 Streptosporangiaceae bacterium
GCCGGTCACCACCGCCGTCCGCCCGCCGAGGTCGAACTGCTGCGCCGTCATCGGGCCCGCCGGGCGGTCACGCGGCCACGCCGCGGGCCGGCCTGTGCTTCATGTCACGCCTTCCTGTGGCCTGGAGTTCAGAGCGAATACAGCAGTGCCCTGGCGCTGGCCACGGAGTGCCGCACGTGCCGGACCGCCGCCCGGCCCGCGCGCTCGGCATCCCCCTCCGCCAGGGCCGCGAAGATGCGCTCATGCTCCTCGAGGCTGCGCTGCTGCCAGAGCGGTGTGTCGGGCAGCAGCAGGAAGACAACGTACAGCTCGGCCCTGACCTGCTCGAGAGCATCGGCCAGGAAGCGGTTTTTGGCCGACTGCGCGACGCGGATGTGGAACCTGGCGTCGAGCTTGGTGAACTCGACGTCGTCATTCGCCGCCCCGGCCGCGTCAAGAATCTCGCGCAGAGCCGCGACGTCTTCGGCGCAGCGGTGCCGTGCGGCCCGCGCCACGACCAGCGGCTCGAGTTCCATCCGGCAGTCAAGCGCCTCCTCGATCGCCCGGCGGTCCCGGCGCGCCGTGGCCTGGAGCTGGAGGGTCGGTCCGCCATCGCGGGCGCCGCCGACGATGAAGGTCCCGCCGCCCCGGCCGCGCCTGCTGGTGATGAGGGACTCCGATTCCAGCAGGCGGATGGCCCGGTGCACGGTCATGATGCCCACTCCGAACATGACCGCCAGCTCGCGCTCCGGCGGCAGCGAACTGCGCGAGGCAAACAGGCCCAGAGCTATCTCACGGCGCAATTGCTCGGCCACGTATTCATGGACGAGGGGCTGACGTCGCGCGCGCGGGTCGGCGGCCATTTCGTCGGTCACGGCTCCGGCACCTGTCCTCCCTGACCCGGTCAGGCCTCTTGACAGCGTTGATGCTCAACTCTAAGTTCTCGTTACGACAACTTAAAGCGGCTCTGGGAACAATGTGCGCCGCGAAGCCCGTCACGGGAGGCCAATATTCCTTCGTTCTCCCGCTCTGACCGCCCTCGGGTTCGTGAGTTGCTTCGGCCGGAGCCCGCATCGGCGTCCGGCTGCCCGCAGGGCGGCCTCCTGAGCGGTGCGGCGCGCGGTTTAAATGGAGCGCGTGCAGCGGTTCAGCCATGTCGGGCTGACCGTCCGTAACCTTGACACCTCGCTCGCCTTCTGGCGGGATCATCTCCGCCTCCGCGAACTCGGCCGGGGCCTGGTGGAATGGGAGCACCTGGACCGGATCACCGGGCTCGACGGCACCCAGATCGAGTGGGCAGAACTCGAGCTTCCCGGCGGAGTGATCCTCGAGCTTTTCGCGTACATGCGCCCGTCCGGAGCCGCGCTGCCGCCCGGCGGAATGAACCGGCCCGGGATGGCGCACATCTGCGTGGAGGTCGACCACATCGATCAGGTCGTCCAGCGCCTGACAGCGGCGGGCTACCAAGCGAGCTCCCGGGAGCTTGTCACAATTCCCCGCGGCGCGTACAAGGGTTTTAAGTGCATCTATTTCCTGGATCCCGACGGAGTCACTCTCGAGCTGATCGAGCGGCCCCAGGCCCAGCGTCCGGCCAGACGACGGCGGCCGCCCGCCATTAAAGCGCACAGGACCGGTCACTTCAATCAGGAAGCGGGGCACCATGGATGATCTCGACTCCAGCTCGGCCGCGGCAACCGCACAGTCCGCTCCCCCGGGGCATCCCGGGCTGCGGCAGAATGCCATCGGGCTGGCCGACGCGATCATCGTCGGGATGGCCTCCTCGGGCCCGACCGCGTCCCTGGCCGTGACGCTGGCCGCGATCGTCGGAGCCTCCTCCTACGCCGGGCCGGTCACGATCCTGGTCTGCTTCCTGCCAATGCTCGGCATCGCGCTCGCCTACCGGCGGCTGAACCGCTGGCGGGTCGACTGCGGCGCGTCCTACGTCTGGGTGGGACGCGCGATCACGCCGTACCTCGGCTTCGTGGTCGGCTGGATCATGCTGCTCGGATACTTCCTCGGCACGATCTCCGACATCCTTCCGGTCGGACCCTACGTGCTGCAGGTCGTCGATCCCGGCGCGCAGAACTCCAACCTCGCCACCGCGATATCGGCGTCGATCTGGCTGCTGATCGTGACGGTGATCGCCTACATCGGAATCCAGCTCACCGCCCGGTTCCAGTGGCTGCTGGCCATCATCGAATACGTGATCATCACCGTGTTCGCCGTCGTGATCCTGGTCGCGGTGTTCGGGCATCACCGCGGCACCTCGCCGTTCCACTGGAGCTGGTTCTCCTGGCACACGATGGGCGGGACCTCGGGGCTGGTTGGCGGGATCCTCATCGCCGTCTACATGTTCAGCGGCTGGGACACCTCCGTGTACGTGAACGAGGAAACGCAGAAGTCACGCGTGAATCCCGGCCGGGCGGTCGTGGTGGGCGTGATCACGCTCGGGATCATGTATGCCTTCTACACCTTCGCCTTCCAGGGCGGCGTCAGCCAGAAGGCGCTCGCCGCCAACGGGTCGGACGCGCTCGCGTACATCGTCAGATCGGTGGCGGGCTCTCCCTGGGACAAGGTGATGATCGTGGCGGTGCTGCTCTCGATCGTCGGCGCGACCCAGACCGCCCTGGTGGCCGGGTCGAGGATCGCCTTTGCCATGGGGCAGGACAAGGTGCTGCCTTCCGGGCTCGGGAGGTCGCATCCCAGGCACCGCACGCCGGCCGTGGCCACGGTGGTCTTTGCCGTGCTGACGCTCGCGGTCACCTGGGTTTACACGCTGAGCTCGGCCACCGTGGAGGGCGCGTTCACGAACGTGGTCAGCTCGGTCGGGCTGATGTTCGCGCTGTTCTACGCCGCGACCGGCATCGCGATGGCCGTCTATTACCGGAAACTGGCCGCCCGCGGTGTCGGCCCCTTCCTCGAGCTGGCGCTCATCCCGCTGGTCTCGGCGGCCTTCCTCATCTGGGTGGCCTTCAAGTCGGTACCGGGGCTGGGCGGCTGGAACGGCACGGTGATGCACTACCTGTACATCATGCTGGGCATCGGCATCGTGTTCCTGCTGTTCGCACGGTTCATCGGGCGGTCCGCTTACTTCCGTGAGCCCATCGAGGCCTACGACCCCTCGTCGGCCGGCGCCTCATGACCCGGCCCGGCGGCCAGCACATGCTGCACCAGCGTGATCAGGACATCCTTGACCGAGTTCTTCTCCCTCGCGTCGCAGAGCATGGCCGGGACGTTCGGGTCGAGGTCCAGCGCGATGCGGACGTCCTCCGGGTCGTAGCGAGGAGCGCCGTCAAACGCGTTGACGGCCACGATGAACGGCAGCTGGCGCCGCTCGAAGTAATCGACCGAAGGGAAGCAGTCGCTCAGCCGCCGGGTATCGGCTAGGACAACGGCACCGAGCGCGCCGTAGGACAGGTCGTCCCACATGAACCAGAACCGGTCCTGGCCCGGGGTGCCGAAGAGGTAGAGGACGAGCCGGGCGCTCATCGAGATCCGGCCGAAGTCCATCGCGACCGTCGTCGTGGTCTTGTCGGCCACCCCGGTCAGATCGTCCACGCCGATGCTCACCTGGGTCAGGGATTCCTCGGTGCGCAGCGGCCGGATCTCGCTGATCGCGCTGACCAGCGTGGTCTTGCCTACGCCGAACCCCCCGGCCACGACGATCTTGACCGGGGTGAGCTGGCTGCCGTCGGCCTCGCCCTCAGAGGGAGCGGAGCCCATCGAGTACCTCCTTGAGCAAGTCGGTGCTGGTCCGCTGCCGTGTCGCGGGCCGCGGCAGTACAGCGATCATGCCCTGCTGTATCAGGTCGGACAGCAGGACGCGGACCACGCCGAGCGGCAGCGCCATGTCGGCGGCGACGTCGGCCACGGTGGCCGGGGCCCGGCACAGGCCGAGCAGCTTGCGGTGCTCGGGGTTGAGCTTGGCCAGTACGGCCGGGCCCGGGGCCGGACCCGAAGCGGCGATGACCGCGATCAGGTCGAGGATCATGTCGCCCGCCGGGTCGGTACGGCCTCCGGTCAGCGCGTACGGCCGGACGACCGGGCCGGCCTCCTGATCGGTCCACCTTTCGTACCGCGGCATGACTGGCTCACTCGCCGGGGAACCGGCGCGAGGCGAGCCTGGGCTGCGCGGCCAGGTGCGGCCCGGCGCGCTTGACGAGCATGGCCATCTCGTACGCGATCAGTCCGGCGTCGGCGTTCGCCGGGCACATCACCGCCAGGCAGCTCCCGTGGCCCGCCGCGGTGACGAACAGGAATGCCTGCTCCAGCTCGATGATGGTCTGGCGGACCTCGCCCAGGCCGAAGTGCTCGCCCGCGCCCCGCGCCAGGCTCTGGACGCCGGCCGCGAGCGCGGACAGGTGCTCGGCGTCCTCGCGGCTCAGGCTCTGGGACGCGGCCACGGTCAGGCCGTCACGAGACAAGATCACGGCTTGCTGTATCTGATCCACTCGGGCGGCCAGGTCGTCTAGCAGCCAGCTCAGCTCCTGGCCGGCCGGCGTTGCTCCAAATGGATCCATCACGACTCCTCCTGCGGTGCCCCGTCCGCGTTGTCCCTCGCCTGCCCGTCGGCCTTGCCGTCCGAATCCGGCGCCTCTGCCTCGCGCCCGCGCTCCCACCCGCGCTGCAGCGACGCGAGCAGGCTCTGCGCCTGTTCCGGCGAGCGGATCTCGGGTTCGCGGAACGAGGCAGCGGTCCCGGCCGACGGGTTGTTACGCAGATGAGGGGAGAGGTTCGCCTGGCGCACCCGGCGCGGCAGACCCCGGTGCGTGCCGGCGCTCAGGCTGCTGCCGGGCTGGCCGGGCAGGACCGGTCCGTCCGCCGGGGCAGCTGGCCCGCTGCGGCTGGCCGGGGCGAGGCCGGGGAAGACCGGCTCACTGAGGAAGGTCGGCTGGCCAGGGAAGAAGACAGACTTGGCGGGCTCGGAACCAGGCTCGCCGGGCCGTGCGGACGGCTGGCCGGGAGTCATGTCTGGCTGGCCGTGACGGGAGTCCGGATCGGCGCGGCTGACGTCGGGCAGAGCGGGAAAGGCATCGGTCTTCGCCTGGCTGGCGAAGGCGCTCTGCCGGACCGGGAACGCGCCCGGCAGGCTTGCCTCGGTGGTCTCGCCCGGAGGTGTCCGGCGTCTGGCCCGGCCGGTCAGGGCCAGGTGCAGGTCCTCGTCGTGACCGGCGGTTACCTCGGCCTCCCCCCGGGGCGCGATCCGGGCCTCGGCCTCCGTCGTGATCATGTTGCTGGGCATGAGCACGATCGCCGTGGTTCCGCCGTAGGGAGAGGGTCGCAGGAAGACGCGCACCCCGTGCCGGGCGGCGAGCTTGCCGACCACGAACAGCCCGAGCTGGTCGGCGTTGGCGAGGTCGAAGTCCGCCGGGCTGCCCAGCCGCAGGTTGATCGCGTCCAGCTCCTCGGGCTTGATGCCGAGGCCGCGGTCTTCGATCTCGAAGACGAGGCCGTTGCCGACCCGTTCGGCCTTGACCTCCACGCGGGTTCCCGAGGGCGAGAACAGCGTCGCGTTCTCGACGAGCTCAGCCAGCAAGTGGACCATGTCCGCGACGGCCGAGCCGGCCACCATCTCCTCGGACGTGGTGACGACCTCGATCCGCTTGTAGTCCTCAACCTCGGCAACGGCCCCGCGGATCACGTCGATGACCGGAACCGGGCTGCTCCAGGCTCGGCCCGGCACGGCGCCGGAGAGAATGATCAGGCCTTCGGCGTGACGTCGCATCCGGGTGGTGAGATGGTCGAGCGGGAAAAGGTCCGCCAGCGTTCCCGGGTCGACGGCCTTGCGCTCCAGCTCGTCGAGCAGGCGCAGCTGACGCTGCAGCAACGACTGACTCCGCCGGGCCAGGCTCACGAAGACCTGGCTGATCCCGCTGCGCAGGCTGGTCTCGGTGGCGGCGGCGGTCACCGCGGTGCGCTGCACGCTGGCCAGCGCCCCGGCCGCGCGAGACAGCTCGGTGACCTTCATGCGGGGGGACTGGGCGAGTTCGCCGTCCGGGCCGAGCGCCTCGCCGCGGCGGAGCCGCTCCACGAGCTGAGGGAGCTGCTGGTCGGCGAATCGGCGCGCCGACGCCTCCAGCGCGGAGGCGTCACGGGACAGCCGCCGGGCAAACCAGGCCATGCTCGCGGCCGCGACCAGGACGGCGACCAGCCCAGCCGCGTCCGCCACCGCGATCCTGATCAGTACCGTGCCGTGCACCGCCGACTGGTTGTGGCTGGCGAGCGCCTGGCTGAGGGTGACGCCGGCAAAGACCCACATGACGGCGGCGGCAATGATCGGGATGGCCAGGATCACCGCCGTGGTGAAGCGGATCGACCGGCGCAGTGCACGCCATCGCTCGCGGCCCGGCAACATGTGCGTGCCCATGTGGTAACTCCCTGATCCGGATCACGTGCTCCCGGCTAGCACGTCCGTTCCCCCGCGCGAACCAGCGGATCAGGGTAGGTTCCTCCGCCGCCGGACCGGTGACGGCCGCCTCGCGGTCGCGGGCGTGGCCGCGACCTGGCAGCCGGCCACGGGTTCCCTGGCTGCACCTGCGCGCGCCGCACCGCGGATCGCCTGACCGCTGAGTCACCGTCACTCCCCGCGGTCGGATGGATGGTTTCCCGTCGGTACAGTACATGACCGTCTGCGCATTTTTGATCAGTTCTCCGCAGAAGTTGACGAGCAGAAGGGCTCTCGTGCCACTGCCAGAAGTTCTCGCGCGGCCACGATCGTCGTTCTCGGGGCCGCGGCATGGGCTGGCGCGGCATGATCACAAACCGTGCCCTTTACCGCCGGAATCCGGTGACGGCCGGGTTCCCGGGCTTTGGACACCGCGCAGGCCGGTGGCCGGCCATCCAGAACCCGACCTGGGACTGCTCCGCGTTTTCGCATCGCATTATGCGGCTTGTTGTCCGGTTTTTAGCCTTATTAGTAGTTATTCTGTTTCTCATGGAGCACGTACGACTAAATGTGCCACTCGTGGCACTTCGCATCCGCTACCCAAAAATAGCCGCTATGATCCCGGGAGGGTTTCCGCCTGGCTGACTGTATCGCCGGTCAGCCCCGCTTCGTGCCCGACGTTCGGACCGCCGACGATGCCGATCGCATGGGGGGGTTTCCATGCCGTGCCGACACCCTGAGCAAGACCCTGTGGCTGGCCGCGGATCCGCCGATCGACGGTGATCCGACGGACTTCCGCTCTGCCGACGGGACAGCCGCCGCGCCCGCCCTCCGGCTGGGGCAAGGCGCGTCCGGCCTGGCCGCGCGGTGCTGCGGGCGTTCCTGACGGGCACTACCGGGGCCTTGACCCCCAGCCCGCGGGAGCCCAGGGGCACGCGGGTCGAACACGACAGGAGAGGAACAGATGACGGATCACCCGGCCGCCGTAGTCGCAATCGCGCCGGCCCCGCCAGCCCGCCTCCAGCCCGACGCGATCGGGGTGGCCCAAGACACTGTCATCGGCATGGCCTCCGCCGCCCCGGCGGTGTGCGTCGCGCTGACGCTGGCCTCGCTCGCCGCGGCGACGGCCTACGGCAGCGTGCCGAGCATCGTACTGACCGGCGTTCCCATGCTCATCATCGCCAACGCCTACCGGCGGCTGAACATGTGGAACGCCAACTGCGGCGCGTCGTTCGAGTGGGTCGGCCGTTCGATCAACCCGTATCTCGGATTCCTGACCGGCTGGCTGATGATCGCCGGGTACATCATCGGGGCGGTCGCGGGCGTGGAGGTCATCGGGCCGTCGGTCCTCGCCGTCTTCAGCAACAGCACCGGCAACAACTGGACGAATGTCGGCCTCGCCACCGGTGTCTCGGTGGTCATGCTGGTGATCGCGATCGTCGGCATCCGGATCACCGCCCGCACGCAGGTCGGCATGGCGGTGATCGAGTACACGATCCTCATCGCGTTCGCGGTCGTGGGCCTGATCCTGGTGCTGCGCCACCACGCGGGCACCTACCCGATCACTAGGGGCTGGTTCAGCCTGAAGGGCGTCGGCGGGGGCGGAAGCCTGGCGGCCGGGCTGCTCATCTCGGTCTTCATCTTCAGCGGCTGGGAAGGCACGCTGTACGTCAACGAAGAGACCAAGCACCGCCGCATCAACCCCGGCCGGGCCGCCATCGTGGCGGTCATCCTGCTGACCATCATCTACGCGGTGGCGCAGCTGGGCCTGCAAGGTGTGGTGTCGCCGAAGGCGCTGCAGGCCCATTCCACCTCCGCGCTCGTCTACGTCGCCCAGGTGATCGGCGGCTCGGGCTGGGCCAAGGTGATGGCGCTGTCCCTGGCGCTGTCCGTCATCGCCGCCACCCTGACCAACATCGTGCTCACCTCCCGGATCATCTACGGGATGGCGAGCTACCGGTCGCTGCCGGAGTTCCTGGCCACCGTGTCCCGCCGGTTCGCGACCCCGGTCGCCGCCAGCATCATCGTGGGGGTGCTCCTCATCGGGCTGACCTGGGTGTACCTGCTGGCCAGCTCGGTTCAGAACGCGTTCACCGCCGTCATCGACACCAGCGGCCTGCTGTTCGCGGCCTTCTACATCCTCACCGCGCTGGCCACGATGGTGTACTACCGGCGCCGCGTCGTCACCAGCCTCTGGGACGCGCTGATCCTGTTCATCCTGCCGCTCGGCGCCGCGGGGTTCTTGGGCTGGATCATCTACAAGTCCTGCCAGAGCGCGCCGCTCCCGCAGAACATGTCCCTGGTGGGCGTCGTCGTGCTCGGCGTCCTCCTGATGTTCGTCGCCCGCTACGTCCTGCGGTCGCCGTTCTTCCAGATCCCGCGGGAGAGCTACGGAGGTCGGAAGCGGCGGCACTGACAACCGCCCGCCTGCGCGGCGGCGCGGCGACGTCAGCGGATGGCGCGGGCCGGCCTGGCCTCCCACGAGGTCCACAAGGGCCGGTATCCCTGCCGGCTCCAGAACGGCGCCGACAGCGGGTTCAACTGTCCGTAGTGCAGCAGCACCGCCGCCACGCCGGATGCCTCCATCTCCCGGTGGGCCTCGGCGACCATCGCGGCGCCGAGGCCGCCGCCCCGGTCACCCGGCGAGACGATCATCTGCATGAGGTAGGCGGCGGGCGCCGCGCGGACCAACGGCGCGACCCAGCCCGCGTCCTGCGGAGGCTCGGCGGACAGCAGGCCAACGGCGGCACCGTCCCGCTCGGCCAGCCACGTCCACGATCCGGGGACGTCGAGCAGCCGGGCGGCATAGCGGCGCAGCGCCTCGTCCGCGCCGGGGCGCTCGATCACGCAATCGAAGTGCGCGTCGAACCGCATCAGTTCCAGCCCTAGGCGAACCACCTCGTCGAGGTCGGCGGGGCCCGCCCGCCTGATTCGCACCTGGCCCGGCCGGCCCGCTTTCCCGGCCTCCTCGCTGGGCCGGCGCGACGCACCATCCCGCGGCCCGCGGTGGCGGCCAGTGGTGCGCACCGCGGCGACCGTCAGCGGCGTGAGCCCGTGCCTGAGCAGGGCACTGACCCCGCCGATGTCGCGGCTGGGCCAGGCCACCACGGCCGCGGTGTCCTGCTCTCCGGCGCCAGGGACGTGGCCCAGATGGTCCCGCCACAGCGACAGCAGCCGGTCCAGCGCCGCCGCGACGTCCGGTCCCGGGATCTGGGCGGTGAGCTGGTACCGGCGGGCCGCCCCCCAGCACAGGTCCAGCGAGCCCGCGGTCCCCTCCCAGTGCTGGCATGTCCCGATCGCGGCCGCCTCCCCGCCCGCCCCCTCCACGACGATGTCCGCCCCGCACCCCCGCGGCCGGGCCGACGGCGGCAGCAGCGGATCGATGGCCTGCCAGCGCCGGGTCACCATCGCGCTGATGCCGCTCATGGTCACTCGCCGGCGATGTTTGTCAGGCTCTCCCGCACGGTCGCGGTCAACGGGTCGTCGGCCGGCAGGTTCCGCTCGCAGCGTTCGATGATGTCGCGGAGCGTGGACCTGGCGTCGCTGAGGCGGCCGACCGTGTAATAGGCGTTCGCCAGGTTCGCCCGGCGGGCCAGGGTCTCCCGGGCATCGGGGCCGAGGACGCGCTCATAGCCCTGGCAGGCCTGCTCGTGAAGCTGAACGGCCAGCGCCATCCGGCCGGCCGAGTGGTATGCGGAGGCCAGGCTGGCGCGGGCCACTATGGTGTCGAGCATGTCGGCGCCCTGAACCTTCTCCCGATCCGAAAGCAACCTCTTCAGCTGGGAGATCGCGTCCTTCACCCGGCCGTCAGCCAGGTAGGCCTCGGCCAGCCGCTGACGGGTGGTCATGGTATCGAGATGCCGCAGTCCCTGGACTCGCTCGCGGTCGGCGAGCGTGCGCCGGTACAGGCCGATCGCCTCCTCGGCCTTGCCCGCGCTGAGGCACGCGATGGCGAGTTCCTCGCGCGCGGCCAGGGTCTCCGGGCGGTCGGCCCCGAGAACCTGCTCGCACTCGCCCGCCGCCTCTTCCAGGATGGGGAGCGCGGCGTCCGCCTGCCCCGCGGCCACGAAGGCACGACCGAGATCGATCCGGGCCGCGATGGTGTCAGGGTGATCCCGCCCCAGCAAGCGGGCCCGGCCGGCGAGAACCCACTGGCTCCACCTGACGGCATCCTCCGTCTGCCCCGCGGTCACGAGCGCCGCGGCCAGGCGGGCCCCGGCCGCCAGCGTGTCGGCGCTGCCGGACCCGAGAATCCGGTCATTGGCCTCGGCCAGGTCGCGCCAGTAAGCGACGGCCTCGCCGGTCATCCGCGCGCTGTCCAGGCTCTGCCCGGCCCGCACCAGCGCCGGGTGAACGCCGCCCTCCGACCACAGCACGTCTCCGGCCGCTCGCCACAGGCTTGCGGCACACGCCCGCAGGCTCTCGGCGAGCCAGGCCTGTGGCTCCGCGGCCGGCCACACCTCGAGCAGCGCGTCCGCCGCCGCCCTGGCCGCCAGCTCGGCCACCCGTTTGGGCGTCGCCGCTCGGATCGCCGCCTGAACCACCGATCCCATCCGGGCCGTCGGCGGCGTCGTGGCCGGATCGACGATCAGCAGGCCGACCCGCTCCAGGCTGAGCAGCGCCCGCCAGGCCCGGCTCGGGTCCATCGGGGATTTCGTCCCGACGGAGAGATACTCGCACGTGGCCGCCGCGGTGAAGACCTCGCCCGGGATCGCGTGGCCGTCCAGCAGCGCGGCCAGCGCCAGGAGATATTGTCCGCCGCCACCGGGCGCCAGCCGCTCGGCCTGCTCCACGGAGATGGTCCAGGTGACCGCGGCCGCCCCCTGCTCGTGGTCGGCGGCCTCGGCCAGATGGGCCCGCCGCTGGGCGAAAAAGTCCCGGTAATCACGGCACGAAAGACCCGAGCTGGCGATCACCGCGCTGGCCTGGAAGAGCGCCGGAGGCTCGCAGCCCAGGTCCGCGACGAGGTCGATCGCCCCGATGCGCTGGTCCGGGTCCGCGGTGAGGCGGCCCATGAGGTAGCTCAGCGCCTCGCGGGTGCTGAATTCGCGCAGCTGGAGAGCGAGTGCCGGGTGGTCACCGGGCACGGCAGCCGGGTTCGTGGTGGTGATCAGGGTCCGCCCGCCCGGCCCGGCCGGCCACAGCCCCTCGATGTCCTCCACGTTGCGCAGGTCGTCAAGCACGACGAGCCAGGACCGGTTGGTCTCGCCGAGCCAGCCGACGAAATGGCTGGCCACGGATTCAGCGTCGCCAACGTGGTCGGACTTGATCGCCGCCGCCGCTTCCATGAACCCGGACAGCACCGACCGCCGGCTCGTGGCCACCACCCAGACCAGCAGGTCCAGCCCGCCCGACCGCCACAGCGACTCGGCGGAGTACACGGCCAGCTGGGTCTTGCCGCAGGAACTCAGCCAATCCCGCGGGCCGGCCGTCGCGGCCCGGCCGGGCCCCAGCACCACGGTGGCGCCGGGAGCCAGCGCGGCGCCGAGATCTGGCGCGGACTCCGTCCTGACACTGAAGCCGTCGGCCAGCGGCGGTATCGCACCCGACCTCACCGGCCATGCCGCAGTCTGGGCCCGCGACGCTACGCGCCCAACGGCTGTCACCTGGCTGTCCATGGGCCGCTACCCGCGATCAACCATTTTGCACCGGAACCTCCCTGCAGCCCCGCCCTGGCGCAGCCAATAACGATACGGCAGTCGACCGGGCTGAGAACTTATCTAGGCGCAAATCCTGTCGACATCCGCCGGACGCCAGGCATAGGGAGAAAGTTCATGCGACGCACCAGCGAGGCGCCGGCCGTTGCCTGCCGCCGTCCGGCCGGCCGGTCCCGCGGGCTCGCTTCGGTCCCGGCTCGCCGGCGCCGCCTTCCCTCGCATGGCCGGGCCGGCTCTGCCCTCTCGCGTGTCCGGGCCGGCTTGTTGCGCCGCTGCCGGCCTCGGGCCGCGACCCGGTGGGCAGCGCTACGGTCGCCGGAGGATAATCCGGCGGGAGGAGAATGGCCATTACGGTGAGAATTCGCCCGTAACCTTGTTCGCCCGGACGACGACGCCGCGTAGAACAACGCTACCGCGATCGCGGTCACGTCCGGGCCGGGCGTGGCGAAGCGCCGCGCCGCAACCGGGCCGGCGCGAAATGGCGCCAGCTTCATTCGCGGGCGGGCGGGTCGCCGACGTTGGATCCGGCCGGGACCGCGAGAGCACGGGCTGGCGTGCGGGCGGTGGCCCGCACGAGGGGCGACCCAGGCCGGTCCAAGGGCAGCCGGGCGAGTGGTACGCGGTGAACGTCATGGTTCGCGACGTATCCTGGAGCGGCGGCGGGCCTCGGCGGATACCCCGATCGCGCCTGGCGCGCAACCGGGATATGACAATGACGTCAGCCTTCAAGGGCGTATGACATAGACGTCAGCTAATGAAAGATATGACAGGGACGTCAGCTATTGATTTGCATGCCCGGCGCTATATGGCCGCCCGTGTCCTGCGAGGCAGGACGCTAGTAGGCCCCGCCCTATAACACGATCCGGTCGCCAGTGCAAACCGGAGGGAAAAGGCGACGCGGCCGTCAGCTGACGCTCATGTCATTATTTGCATTTCAAATGTGGTCTGTGCCCCAATAGAGATCGTGGCAAGCGACGGGACGACGGCGCGCGGCGAGCTCAGCCTCCGGCAGCCAGCCGCGACGATGGGAGCTGCCGTCGATGCGGTCGATCCAGGTGCCGCGCGGGCGGCCGGGGAGAACTTCCCCGTCGCCCTGAGAATGCTGCCCACCGGCCGCCGCCGGTACCTGATGGCCGTCTACCGCTTCGCCCGGACGACCGACGACGTCGGGGATCAGGCGCCGCCGGAGCAGCGCATGCGGCTGCTCGATGACCTCGAGGCCGACGTGCGCCGCCTGTATGCCGGTGGCGCGGATGAGCCAGGCCGGGGCGGTGACGGCGCTGAGCCGCGGAGCAGGGTGGTGCGCAGGCTGGGGCCCGCGGTGACCGAGTGCGGGATCCCGATGCAGCCGTTCCTCGACCTGGTCGAGGCGAACCGGCAGGACCAGGTGGTGTCCCGCTACCGGGCCTTCGACGACCTGCTCGGCTATTGCCGCCTGTCGGCCAACCCGGTGGGCCGGATCGTGCTCCACGTGTTCGGCAGCTTCACCGAGCAGCGCGCCGAGCTGTCCGACGCCGTCTGCACCGGGCTGCAACTCGCCGAGCACTGGCAGGACGTGGCCGAGGACCTGCGCGCGGGCCGCGTCTACCTGCCGGGTCAGGACATGGACGCCTTCGGCTGCACGGAGCGGGACCTGGCCAGGGCGAGCGCCCCGCCGCAGGTGCGCGAGCTGATCGCGTTCGAGACCGGGCGGGCCAGGGAACTACTTGACGCCGGGGCCCCGCTGATCGGCACGCTGCGCGGCGCGGCGCGGCTGGCCGTGGCCGGCTACGTGGCCGGGGGGCGGGCCGCGCTGGCGGCGATCGCCGCCGCGGGTCATGACGTGCTGAGCCAGACGCCACGGCCGGGCAAGCGGCGCCTGGCCGGCGAGCTGGCCCTGGCCTACGCTAGGGGGCGGTGACGCGATGACCGTCCAGGTAGCGGCGACGACGGATGTCCGCGCCGCATACCGGCACTGCGAACAGGTGACGCGCACCCAGGCCAGGAACTTCTCCTACGGCATCCGGTTGCTGCCCGGCGGCAAGCGCCGGGCGCTGTCGGCCGTCTACGCGTTCGCCCGGCGGGTCGACGACATCGGCGACGGCACGCTGCCCGCGGCGGACAAGCTGTCCGCCCTGCAGGGCGCGCGCGACGCGGTGGCCGCGGTGGAGCGCGAGGGGGCCAG
>JASIJN010000530.1 GCA_030050125.1 Streptosporangiaceae bacterium
GCCGGCCATGCCGGGGGCGCGGGCGGTTGCCTGCCCGGCCGAGGCTCTCGGCCAGAGCGACGGGGTCACCCCGTCCCCGGCCTGGCCTCCGTCCGGCTGCCGGGCCACGTCCGCGGCGCGGCGGGCGGCGTCGTCGGAGTAGCACTCGAGCTCCCCGGCGTCCACGCCCTCGGCGTCGTCGCCCGGTCCCGCCAGCAGCAGCCGGTAGAGCGGGCACCGCTCGGTCAGCTCGTCGTGCGTCCCGGCGTCGACCAGCCGGCCCTCGTCCAGCACCGCGATCCGGTCGGCGAGCTGCAGCGTCGACCTCCGGTGCGCGATCAGCAGCGTGGTCCGCCCGGTCATGACCCGGCGGAGCGTGGCGTGGATCTGCGCCTCCACCCTGGCGTCGATGGCCGACGTCGCGTCGTCCAGGACCAGGATGGCCGGATCGGTGATCAGCGCCCGGGCCAGCGCCACCCGTTGACGCTGCCCGCCGGACAGGGTCAGGCCCTGCTCACCGATGACAGTGTCATACCCGTCCGGCAGCCCGGTGATGAACTCGTCGGCCTCCGCCGCCCGGGCCGCCGCCACGATCTGCTCCTGCGTCGCGTCCGGCCGGCCGTAGGCGATGTTGGCCCGCACGCTGTCGGAGAACAGGAAGCTCTCCTCCATCACCAGCCCGATGGAGGCCCGCAGCGAGTCGAGGGTGAGGTCGCGGACGTCGAGGCCGCCGATCCGGACCGCGCCGCCCTGCACGTCGTAGAACCGGGGAAGCAGCAGCGAGATCGTGGACTTGCCCGATCCCGACGTGCCGACCACCGCCAGCGTCTCGCCCGGCCGCGCGCGCAGCGACAGCCCGCGCAGGACCGGCTCGGACGGCAGGTAGCCAAAGGTGACATCGTCGAGCTCGACGTCGGGGATGCCGGGCGGCAGCGCCACCGCGTCCGGCTTCTCGGTCAGCAGCGGCCGCGAGTCGATCACCTCGTAGACTCGGATCACGCTGGCCCTGGCCTCCTGGCCGGTGGTGATGAACGAGGCGAGCGCGCGGACCGGGCCGACCATCTGGGCCACGTAGGCGGAGAACGCGAAGAAGGTCCCGATCGAGATCTCGTGCTTGATGGCCAGCCAGCCGCCCAGAGCCAGCACGCCCACCTGGCCCAGCGCCGGCACGGCCTGCAGCGCCGGGTTGTAGCGGGCCATCAGCCGGACCGCTCGTACCCGGGAGGCGTAGAGGAGGCCGCTGGCCTCCTCTACCCGCTCGATCTCCTGCTCCTCCTGGCCGAAGCCCTTGACCACGCGGACCCCGGTGACCGCGCCCTCCACCACGCCGGCCACGTTGCCGGCCTGCTGCTGGGCATCCCAGGTCGCCGGGAACAACTTGCGCCGGGAGACCGTCGCGATCACCCACAGGGCCGGCCCGACCGCCAGCGCGACCACGGTCAGCAACGGGGAGAGGAACGCCATGATCACGATCGACAGGACGAACAGCACCGCGCTGCCCAGCAGCATCGGCACCACGCCGAGCAGGGTCTGGACCATGTTGAGGTCGGAGATCGAGCGGCTGACGATCTGGCCGGTGTGCAGCTGATCCTGGCGCGCCCCGTCCAGCCTGGTCAGCGAGCCGAAGAGCTCGGTGCGCAGGTCGTGCTGCACGTCCAGCGACACCCGGCCGCCCTGGTAGCGCCGGACGTAGACGGCGCCGAAGTTGATCAGCGCGGCCACGATGAGCAGGCTCGCTCCGATCCAGATCGGCTGGCGGTGGGCGAAGATCGCGTTGTCGACGATGTCGCGCTGGATCAGCGGGATGGCCGCGGTGACCATGGTGGCCAGCAGCGAGGCGCCGAGCGCCAGCACGACGGCGCGCGGGTACCGCCAGCAGTACCTGGCCAGCCGTCGCAGCCATCCTCGACCGTAACCGGTGCCCGCGCCCTCGCGGGCCGCACCGCCGCGTGCAGGCACGCTCATGCCGGTCCTGGGCCGGCGGCGGACGCGGTCACCCGGGCCCGCCGGGCCTCGTCCATGCCCTGGCTGAGGACGTCCAGGGCGTGCAGGACCTGGTCCGGCTGGCGGGTGTGGGCGAGCAACTGGCCCAGCCACCGGGTGTAGGCGGCGTCGGCGCGGTCCAGCGCCTCGTGGCCCGACGCGGTCAGGCAGAGCCGGACCACGCGCCGGTCACCGGGCTCGGTCTCGCGCCGCGCGTAGCCCGCGGCGACCAGCCCGTCCGCGATCGCGGTCAGCGTCGGCTTGGCCACCGCCAGCCGGTCGGCCAGTTTCGCGGACCGCTCGCCGCCGGCTCCGGCCAGCTTGAGGATCCGGTATTGCTGCGGGGTCAGGTCGGTACCGACCCGTTCCAGCGAGCGGAACAGCCGCAGCAGGATCATCACCGTCTGCGCCGCGCGCTGCTCGTCCGGATCGCTCTGGCTCTCGGTCAAGTCCGCCCGTCCTCCCTGCGTCCTGGCGGCAAGGTACGCCAGTCGTACTGTTCGGTAGTCTAACAAATCTGGCCCGGCCATGATTCCGGGCGACGGGGGAGGAACCGGGCGGGGCGGAGGCGCTCTCGGCCGGCTCGTCGGCGCGGTGAGGCGGGGGCGGACCGCACGGCGCCCGGGTCGGCAAGAGATCAGCGGCCCGGGCGCCATCCGACCAGGCTGTTACCGATCAGGGCCGCGCGAGGTGCGACGACGTTCCGAAGACCGCACCGCGATGTTCCTGCGGGCCCGAGCCGATACGGCGAACGGCAAGGCCGGATCAGCAGCTGTCACTTCCGGACCATCCGTCGATTTCCACGTAGACGAGCAACGTCAGGTTTGGGTAATCGCGGCCGAACCCTTCTGAGAAAGCTGCGGCGGAGTATGTGCCGGAAGGTTCATAATAGGTTTCGAAATAGCCATAGTTGTTGCCGGCGCAGAATGTATAGATTTCGGGAGGCACGCTCCACTCTATTAGCCCGGTGTAGCCGAGGCAGAACGTGCCGCTATCGGCGTATACATGGACCCAGGTAGCCCGGGAGCTCGTGCAGGACTCTTCCTCGATGTCCGGTGATGCGGTGACGCGCTGGCTGGGCGGGGGCGCTAGGCCGATTCGCGCGGTGCTGGCAGGCGCCCCCTTCGCGAGGGCGGCTGATCCTGCGACCTGAGACGATGCCGACGCTGGTAACGCGTTCGCAAGCGTGGTGGCGAGGACGAGGCCTAGCGCCAGGACGCCCGCGGCAGCAAACCGTGAAGTAAGTCTGATCATTGACCTTCCTCCTTGTTGGACGCGCTGCCGGGAATTACGAGAAGCACCATTCGGTCAGTGATGCCGGACGTACTATAGTACGAAAATGCTTCTTATGCTAGTACTTCAGCAGTAAGTTCCGTACATCCCTTTCCTGGCGATCTCCTCTCGGACCGGCATACCCTCCGGCCTGGCCGGGAGGGCCGGACGGAGAGGCGGGAACTGCCCGAGGATGCTGGTGGCCGCAGCAGCGAGGCGATAAACCGCGAGGCGCCCGGGCCGGTGCGCTATGCCACCGGCCCGGGCCACCGGCCGATCGGGCTGCTACCGACCGGCGCCGTCCGAGATGGGACTACTGCTTTGGCGCTGAT
>JASIJN010000531.1 GCA_030050125.1 Streptosporangiaceae bacterium
CCCTCAGCAGCGTGGACAGCAGGTCGTCGCCGGGGGAGCGCAGGCGCCCGGCGACGACCTCGCGGCCGAGGTCCCACAGCTGCTTGCCGTACGGGCTGCGGAACGGGAACCGCCGGTAGGCGTCGGTGTCGTCCCTGCCCCAGACCACGTCGGTCACGTCCGGGTCGGTGTTGGCGATCAGCCGGTCGCCGAGGTCGATGAACCGGTCCAGGTCGTCCCCGGGCAGGCCCATGATCCGGGCCAGCACCCGGATCGGCACCTGCTTCGCCACGGCGTCTACGAACTCCAGCTCACCCTCGCGCAGGCCGGTGTCCAGCACCCGTTCGGTGAGCTGTACGACGAAGTGCTGGTACGCCGCGACCGCGCGCTGCGAGAAGCTGCCGGAGACGATCTTGCGGAGCTTGGTGTGCTCGGGCGGATCGGTGTCGATGATCGTGCGGCGGGCCGCCATGTCGTCGTCGGTCGGCTCCTCGAACGAGATGCCGCGCGCCGACGAGAACCTGGCCACGTCGCGGCTGGCGGTCACGATGTCCCGGTAACAATGGACCGACCAGAAACCCGAGTTCGGCGGGGCCTCGTCGTGCCAGGCGACCGGGGCCTCGCGCCGCAGCCGGGCAAACTCCCGGTAGGGAACGCCCCGGGCCCACATGTCGAGATCGGTCAGGTCGGCGGCCCCGGGCATGCCAGATACTTTGGCACCAAACGATTAGCCCGGCAACGCGGAAACCGTGCAGGATAGGCGCATGCGAGTCGTCGTAGTCACCCATCATGACGAGGACGCGGCCGGTTTCATCGGCGAGGCCTTCCTCGCCCGCGGGGCCGAGCTCAGCGTGCACCTGTTCCCGGAGGAGGGCCCGCTGCCCGGGTTCGACGGCGTCGACCACGTGGTCGTGCTCGGCGCGGAGTGGTCGGTCTACGACGACAGCCCGGACCGGGCCTGGATCGCGGACGAGCTGGACTGGCTGCGCCGGGCGGACGAGGCGGCGGTGCCGGTGCTGGGGATCTGCTTCGGCGCCCAGGCGCTGGCGGCCGCGCTCGGCGGCCGGGTCAGGGCCGCACCGCGCAAGGAAATCGGCTGGAGCACGATCGAGACGTTCGATCCTGAGCTGATCCCGCACGGTCCCTGGCTGGAGTTCCACGGCGACCAGTGCTTCCCGCCGCCGGAGGCGAACGTGATCGCGCGCAACGAGGTCGGCGTGCAGGCGTTCGCGATCGGCCGGCACCTGGCCGTCCAGTTCCACCCCGAGGCCGACGGCGAGCAGCTCAGGCTGTGGCTGGAGGCCGGCGGGCGCGAGCAAGCCCAGCTCGCCGGGACCGACCCCGACCGGTTCCTGGCCCAGACCCTGGCCGAGGAGTCGGCCTCCCGGGTGCGGGCCGACGCCCTGGTGGCCTCGGCCCTGCTGCTGGCCACCGGACCCCTGGAGCTGTAGCCCGGGCACCGCCGGTCCGCATTTAGCACGGTACTTATCCCTCATTTAGCACAGCAGTCAGCGTCCGGCCGGCGGACGGACGCGGGCCTCCCGCAGTCCGGCTCAGGCGTCCTCGACCGACCGGATGATCTTGCGGAGCAGCGCGGCGAGCTGGTTCTTCTCCCGCTCGGTGAGGCTGGAGCTGACGAACGCCTCGCCCATGTTGAACGCCGGGAACAGCCGCTCGATCACGCCGAGCCCCAAGGGTTCCAGGCTCACCAGCACCAGGCGCCCGTCCGCGTCGTGCGCCCGCCGCCGGACCAGGCCGCGCTTCTCCAGGGTCTTCAGCACGCCGGTCAGCGTTCCCTTGGTGACGCCGGCCTCTTCGGCCAGGTGCCTGGTCTGCTGGTCGCCCCAGATCCACAGCACGAACAGCACGGTGAACGCGGCCCACGAGAGGTCCTCGTCGGCCAGCACCTTCTGCTCCATGTGGCGCCGGATCACGTTGGCGGCGCGGTAGATGTTCGAGACCGCGGCCATCGCCGCGAAGTCGAGCGCCTGGTCGCCGATCCGGCCGCGGATATCGCGCTCGGCCCGGACGAGATCGGTAGGGCTGCCGGCGGCGAGGCGACGGGGCATACGGCGATCGTACGTGCCGCGGGATCCGGCGGTCAGCGCCGCGCCAGAGCCTCGACCCGGGCGTGCAGTTCGGGCACGTAGCCCTCGGCCTCGGGCTTCATCAGCACGCTGCGCAGGATCCTGGCCCCGTCGCGGTCCGCCCCGATGCCCGGATGGCGGCGGGCGACATCGGCGGCCGAGGTGCGCAGCGTGCTGAGGAACACCGGGCGGTCCGGGTCGGCCATGCCGTCGGCCAGCATCCGGGCGCTGGCCCGGTCGATCGCGCTCAGGGTGCGCTCGGGCGTGGCCGGGAAATACGTGACGATGTCCGGCTCCGGCGGCTGGTAGAGCTCCAGCAGGCCGGAACCGGCGATCAGCCCCGCCCACTCCAGCGCGGCCCGGCGGCCGGCCGCCACCACCCGGCCGAGCCCGTCCGGCGCCGGGGGCAGCAGCCGGAACGTCAGCCACAGCGCGGCGGCGGCCGCCCCGGCCCGGGAGCACTCGAGGCTGATCTCGCCGAGGTGCAGGTCGCCGGACGTGAAGTAGGTGTAGGGGGAGTCGTGCACGTAGAAGCGCCCCACGTCCGGATCGCGGAACAGCACGGCCCCGCACCCGTAGGGCTGCAGCCCGTGCTTGTGCGGGTCCACCACCACCGAGTCGCACTCGGCGATGGCCCGCCACGGCGCCTGGTCCAGGCCGGCCGGGTCATCCGCGCCCGCCAGCAGCGTGAAGAAACCGCCGTAGGCCGCGTCGACGTGGACCCGGGCCCCGTGCCTGCGGGCCACGGCCAGCACCTCGTGCACCGGGTCGATCGCGCCCAGGCCGGTGGTGCCGGCGGTCGCGACGACGGTCCCGATCCCGCCCTTGGCCAGCAGCTCCTCCAGCGCGCCGGGGTCCAGCCGCCCGGCCCCGTCGGCCGCCACGGGGGTTCCCTCGATGCCGAGCACCCCGCACATGCGGGCGTGGGTGTAGTGCGCCTCCGCGCTGAAGGCGACGCCCCGGCCCGGGTGCAGCTCGCGGGCGACGTAGAGGGCCTCGAGGTTGGCGATCGTGCCGCTGGTGGTCAGGTGGCCCAGGTGCGTGGCCAGGCCGAACATCTCGGCCAGCTGCGCCACCGCCTCCTTCTCCATCCGGGCCGTGGCCGGGCCGCCGTCCAGCGCGTGGTTGTTGGGGTTGATCAGCATCGCGGTGAGGTAGCCGGCCACCGCGGCCGGATGCGGGGGCTTGAGCATCTGCCCGGCGTAGGACGGGTGGAAGAACGGGTAGTTCTCCCGCAGCCGCTCGGTGAACTCCCCGAACGCGGCCGCGAACCGCTCGTCGCTGATCTCCAGCGAGGCGTGCGTCTGGTACGGCCCGAACCCGGCCTGCCAGTCCTCGACCGCGTCCACGCCGCCGCTCAGCCAGCGCCGAATGTCCATGCACCACACTCCCGGGTCGGATCCTTCGTGGATTCTGCCGTTTCTTACGCCCGGGTACCTCCTGGCTGGTTACCGATCCGGCGGGAGGTAGCGGTCCAGAAGATCGTTGCGGAACTTGCCGGACGGGTCGTAGCGGCGGGTCAGCCGGCCGAAGTCGTCCAGCCGCGGGTACAGCCCCCGCACCACCCCGGGACCGATGCCGAACAGCTTTCCCCAGTGCGGCCGGGCGTGCAGCGGCGCCAGGCGTTCCTCGACCCGGGCCAGGACCGGCTCGACCGCCGGCCAGTCGTTGATCCAGGTGAAGTGGAGCCCCACCGTGTCGCGCTGGTAGCTCGGGCTGAGCCACAGCCGGTCCGGCGCGATCGTGCGGATCTCCGTGATGCGTACCACCGGAGCCAGGAGGCCGGCGATCGGCCAGAGCGCGTCCAGCGCGTCGATCGCGGCCGCCCGGGGCAGCAGGTACTCGGACTGCAGCTCGTCACCGCTGCTCGGGGTGTGCTCCGGCCGGAAGTGCGGCAGCCGCTCGTGCCAGGGCCCGGGCACGCCCAGTTGCTGGGTGCAGTGGGCCGGCGGCATGCCGGGCACCGGATTGCGCGGGCCGTCGGCCAGCCGGCCGCCCATCCATAGCGGCCGCGGCGCCCAGGAGTCCGCGGTGTCCGCCCGCCGCTTCAGCCACGCCTGGCGGATCCGGGGGACGCGCCAGTCGGTGAACAGGCTCACGCTGTACGCGCTGGCCATGATCGCGTCGAACTGCTCGCTCACCTGCTCGTAGGGCAGGTCCTCGTAGACGTACTGCCGGATGTTGAAGGCGGGCACGGTGTCGAGGGTGAGCCGGGTGACGATGCCGAGGGCGCCCAGGCTTACCACCATTCCGGCGAACTCGGCCGGGTCGGCGGCGCGGCTCGCGGTCACCACGTCCCCGTCCGCGGTGACCATCTGCATTGCCGACACCGACGTCGCGAGGTTGCCGTTGCCGTCGCCGGACCCGTGGGTGGCGGTGGCGCAGGCGCCCGCCACCGAGATGTGCGGGAGCGACCCCAGGTTCGGCAGGGCCCGCCCGGCCCGGTGCAGTTCCCCGGCGAATTCCCCGTAGCTCAGCCCGGCGCTCACGGTGACCGAGCCGGCGCCGATCTCGATCAGCTGCGGCAGGCCGGCCACGCTGACCAGGTCGCCCGTGGTGTCGGCCAGGCGGTTGAACGAGTGGCCGGTGCCCAGCGCCCGGACCCGCTCGCTGCGGGCCACCAGTTGCTGCAACTGCGGGAGCGATGACGGTTCGTGGCAGCGCTCCGCGCGGAACGCCACGTTGCCGGCCCAGTTCGTTCGGTTCCCGGTCATCCGGCCGCAGTCTACTCAGTCACGACTCGGCATCGATGCCCGGATTGTCAGAGCATCGCCCAGCCTGGGCGCTCGTGCGTGCCACGATGGTTGCCATGGCGAACGTGGGTCCCCTGCTGCCCGGCGACCCACGCTGGCTCGGCGCTTACGAACTGGCCGGGCGGATCGGGCATGGCGGCCAGGGCACGGTCTACCTCGGGCGGCGGGCGGGCGGGCAGCCGGTCGCGGTCAAGCTGCTGCGGGCCGAGTGGACCAGGGAGCCGACGGCCCGGGCCCGGTTCGCCCGGGAGGTCGCGGCCGCGGGAAAGGTCGCCCCGTTCTGCACCGCCCGCGTCCTCGACTACCGGCTCGACGGAGACGAGCCGTTCGTGGTCAGCGAGTTCATCGACGGGCCATCGCTGCACGAGGTGGTCACGAACGGCGGCCCGCTGAGCGGCTCGGCGCTGGACCGGCTCGCGGTCGGGGCCGCGACCGCGCTGTCCGCGATCCACCAGGCCGGCGTGATCCACCGGGACTTCAAGCCCGGCAACGTGCTGATGGGGCCGGACGGCCCGCGGGTGATCGACTTCGGGATCGCCCGCTCGGTCGACGCCACGGCCACCGCCACCAGCCAGCTGTTCGGTACGCCCGGGTACATGGCGCCCGAGGTGGTGCGCGGCCAGCCCGCGGGGCCGCCCGCCGACGTCTTCGCCTGGGCCGCGACGATCACGTTCGCGGCCACCGGGACGCCGCCGTTTCACGCGCCGAACGTGGCCGCGATCGTCCACCAGCTCACCCAGGGCGAGCCGGATCTCGGGACGCTGGCCGGGCCGCTGCGCGGCGTCGTGGCCGAGTGCCTGGACAAGGACCCGCGGGCCCGCCCGACAGCGCTCGACCTGCTGATGCGCCTGCTGCAGCTCTCCGGCCAGGCCGGGACGGTGCCGCTTGTTGTCCCCGCGGGCCAGGTCTCGCCCGGCCGGACCGGATCAGCCACGGCGCAGAGCGTCATGGCCCTCGACATGGCTGGCCAGGCGGCCGCCATGGCCCCGCCGCGGCAGCACGGCCCGCCGCCACGGCCCACC
>JASIJN010000532.1 GCA_030050125.1 Streptosporangiaceae bacterium
GCGAGTCCGGTCCGCTTGCAGGTGCTGCGGTGGCTGAAGGATCCAGTAATGAACTTCCCGTCTCAGGTCGACGGCGACCTGATAACAGACGGGGTGTGCGCCGACTTCATCAGGGACAAGCTGGGTCTGGCCGCGTCCACGACGTCCCGGCACCTCACCGTGCTGGCCGATGCCGGGCTCCTGGTCGCGACCCGCAAACGAGGCTGGACGTTCTATCGCCGCAACGAGGCGGCGATCGAGGAGTTTGCCAGCGACCTGCGGCAGGCGCTGTGAACGCCCCCTACGTGCACGTCGACGTGTTCGCCGAGGCTGCCTACCAGGGCAACAGCCTGCCCGTGTTCGTTGACCCCGGCGAACTTACGTCAGCGCAGATGCTGCGGATCACCCAAGAGCTTCGTCACTTCGAGGCCATTTTCCTCACCTCGACCCCGGACCCTATGACGTGGCGCGCTCGGGTGTTCGACCAGTTCAGCGAGCTTCCGTTCGCCGGGCACCCATTGATCGGCGCGGCCGCGGTGCTGCACCGGCAGGCCGCGGCCGGTCGGGCGGCCGGCCCGGGGACCTGGCGGATCGAGTTGCCGGGCAAGTCGGTCAGCGTGGTGACCAGTCCGAGCCCTAACGGCTACCTCGGGGTGCTCGACCAGGGCGAGCCGGAGTTTCTCGGCGTCGTGGACGACCGGGCGGGCGCGGCAGGGGCGTTCGGACTCGATGCTGCCGGCCTGCGCGACGATCTGCCGGTGGAGGTGGTGAGCACGGGGCTGCGGTACCTGATCGTCCCGGTGCGAACCGGGATGCTCGAGCGAGCGAGGGTCGTGGCGGACCTGACCGACATGGTGACGTCGGTCGGCGCCGAGTTCGCCGTGTTGTTCGATGAGGCGCGGCTGGAGGTGCGGCACTGGAACAACGACGGCGTCGTGGAGGACGTCGCCACCGGCAGCGCGGCCGGCACGGTCGGCGCGTACCGGCTGCGGCACGCACTGGCCGACGCCGGGAAGGACTTCTTGCTGCAGCAGGGGCGGTATGCGGGAAGGCCGAGCGTGCTGACGGTGCGTCCGGTCGGCACGCCGGAGCGCGTCGAGACGGTGTTCGTCGGCGGCCCGGTCGCCTTCGTCGGGCACGGAGATGTGGAGCTGCCTGTTCCAGCGTGAAACCGCCGTGAAACCGCGATGAATCCCGCTGCGTGCACCTTAGTCGTGATCGCGACCGCCCAGGCCGCGGTGATGGCGAAAGGAGAAGCATGACCAGCGCGATCACGGTCGCCGGGCTGCGCAAGTCGTTCGGCGACAAGGTGGTTCTCGACGGCATCGATCTGGAGGTCGGCGCGGGAACGACGTTCTCGCTGCTGGGTCCCAACGGCGCCGGCAAGACCACCACCGTGCAGATCATGTCCACGCTGGTGCACGCGGACGCCGGCGAGGTGCGCGTCGCAGGCCATGACGTGGCCCGCGACCCGGCGGCGGTGCGGGCGGCGATCGGGGTCACCGGCCAGTTCTCCGCGGTCGACGGCCTGCTCACCGGCGAGGAGAACCTGCTCCTGATGGCGGACCTGCACCACCTGGGCCGGGCGGAAGGGCGGCGGCGCGCCGCCGCGCTGCTCGACAAGTTCGACCTCGCCGACTCGGCCTCCAAGACCGCGGCGACCTACTCCGGCGGCATGAAGCGGCGGCTCGACCTCTCGATGACCCTGATCGGCGAACCGCGCATCATCTTTCTCGACGAGCCGACCACCGGCCTCGACCCGCGCAGCCGACGCATGATGTGGCGGACAATCCGCGAGCTTGTGGCCGGCGGCGTCACGATCTTCCTGACCACGCAGAACCTGGACGAGGCGGACGAACTGGCCGACCGGATCGCCGTTCTCGACCACGGCAAGGTGGTCGCCGCCGGGAGCCCAGAGGAGCTGAAACGCAGCATTCCCGGGGCCCATGTCCGGCTGCACTTCGCCGATGCCGCGGGGCTCGACGCGGCGGCACGGGCCCTCGGCGGCGCGTTCCGGCACGATGACACGCTCACGCTGGAGGTTCCCAGCGACGGCGGCGCGGTCGCGGTGCGGGCGCTGCTGAACCGGCTCGGCGACACGGCGGACGAGATCGACGAGGTGTCCGTGCACACGCCCGATCTCGATGACGTCTTCTTCGCCCTCACCGGCCACCCGACGGCAGAAACGACGCCAGAAATGGAGAACGCCCGATGACGACCCTGACGTTTGCCGTGCGGGACTCGGCGACGATGACCCGGCGCAGTCTGCGGCACGTGCTGCGCTACCCGGTGACGCTGGTCGTGGCGGTCGCCGTGCCCGTGCTGTTGCTGCTGCTGTTCATCGGCGTCTTCGGCGCGCTGAAGGCAGGCCTCGGGGCCGGCCCGCACGTCTCGTACATCGACTACGTCCTGCCCGGGATCATCGTGATGACCGCCGCGTACGGAAGCTCGGTCACGACGCAGTCCGTCAACCGGGACTCCACGGAGGGCATCATCGGCAGGTTCCGCACCATGGCGATCTCTCCCGCCTCGGTGCTGAACGGGCACGTCGCCACCGCCCTGGTCCGGACGCTGGTCAGCGTGGCCGCGGTCATCGGCGTCGCGATCGGGCTGGGGTTCCGGCCCACCGGGGACGCCGGCCGGTGGCTGGCGGCGGCCGGCGTCACCGCCCTGCTCGTGCTCGCGCTGACCTGGCTGGCCGTCGCGGTCGGCCTGGCGGCCAAGACCGTGGAGGGCACGACCGGCTTCATCCTCATCGTTCAGGTGCTGCCGTTCATCAGCAGCGCGTTCGTGCCGCCGGACCAGATGTCGGGATCGGTGCGCTGGTTCGCGGCGAACGAACCGTTCACGCCGGTCATCGACACGCTTCGCGGGCTGCTGACGGGCACGCCGCCCGGCGGCACCGCGCTCGCCGCGGTCGCCTGGTGCGCCGGGCTGGCGCTGGCCGGGTACCTGTGGGCGCGGGTCCTCTTCCGGCGGGA
>JASIJN010000533.1 GCA_030050125.1 Streptosporangiaceae bacterium
ATGCGGTCGAGCAGGTGCCAGCCCGCGAACGCCGCGGCCCGGGCCGGCAGCTCCCGGTCGTGACCCGGCCGCGCCCGCGTGTACCCGGCCCAGAACGCGGCCACGACCGGCCGCACCCGGTCGATGCCGTCCGCGCAGTACCGCAGGATGGCCTCGTGGGACGGCGGTTCATCGTCGGCCACCAGATCGGCCCACCCGGTCGTCGCCCGGTACAGCCACTCGCCGGCGAAGCCGCCGATGTCCCGAGCCGCGTCGGCCAGCCGGAACTCTTCCCAGTCGGTGAGGTACAGCCGTCCCCCGGACAACAGGAACTGATCCAGTCGTAAGTCGCAGTGGGCGGGCACCGGTTCCGCCCGCTGCTCCCAGGCGAGCAGGCGGTCCACCGCCTCGGCCAGTTCGGCGTCGCTCTGCAGCAGCCGCCATGCCTTGAGCTCACCGGCGCTGGACCGGCGGAACACCGGCAGCGGTAACCCGCGCAGGAACTGCGCGGACGGCAGCACCGGCCGGCGCCCGCCGGGGAGCGGCTCGGTGACCGTCAGCATGTGCAGCGACCCGACGACGTCGCCCGCCCGGAAGGCGAGTTCCGCCCCGAACTCGCCCGCGGAAGCGAGATCCGCGCCGGAATCGGCGTCGTCGAGATACTCCGACACCAGCAGGCGACTCGGCTCATCCCAGCCCAGGCCCCGCGGCGCCATCCCCGGCATGCGGGTGCTGACCAGCCGCTCGAAGGCGACCGACCGGGCCATGCGCTGTCCCGCGTCGTCGCTCGGCCCGGCGAATCGCTTGACGAAAACCCGGAACCCCTCGTCGGTGTCTCCCGACCAGTTCTCGTTGCGGCCGGGCCGGCCCACGAGATCCGGCGATGTGCCGAGGCATCCCAGTCCCAGCCGGGCCAGAACCGCGTCCACCGCGCGGACCCGGTCCTGGCCTACGGGGACGTGCACAGCGCGCTGCCGCTCGGGCCGTGCCCTGCGCTTTTTTGCCTGTGCCTTGACCTAGCAGTACAGCGTCGTGGTCACGGCGGTGGTGGTGGGAAGCGCCGCCACGGCCCGATCGGACGTGACGGCTTGACCCAGTTCCTCGGCATCGGTGTAGGCGCTGTACCCGGCTGCCAGCTCCGCACTGGTCATCTGCATCCTCCCTTACCGGCGCAATTATGGGGTACTAATCATAATTTAAGACGATCTATATGGACGGGTCAACGGGGAGAACAATGGCTCGCCCCGGCCGGCGCCGCGCTCGTCCCGCATCCGTTCCGGTGCGCGCAGACGAGACGACGCGCGCAAGCCGGTACATCCGCTGCCTGGCGCGCATTCCGCGCAACCGGCCAATTCCGCCCGACGGGCCGGCCCGCCCGCCCGACTCGGGCGGTGGCCGGCAAGCATGCGCAGATGGCACGGATATTGCCCGCTCCCCTGCCTCCCGCGACCGGGAGCCGGCGGTCGGAGCCGATACGGCCCGGACCGCTGGCCGGCCGCTACATCCCGTCGGCGGCGATGGTCGTCCTGTTCCTGGTTCCCTACCTGGGCCTGTCGTCCGCCCTGCAGCCGCTCACGCCGATCATCGCGGCGAGTTTGCACGTGAGCGTGCAGACGGTCAGCCTGGCCTCGGGCCTGGCCAACGCGGGCTACGCGGTCGGCACGGTCCTGGCCGTGCAGTTCGCGCAGCTGCTGCCGCAACGCCGGCTGCTGGTGGTCTACGCCAGCCTGCTGGTGATCGGCTCGGTGCTGGCGGCCGCGGCCACCGGGCCGGCGATGTTCATCGTCGGGCACGTGCTGCAGGGACTGTGCACGAGCCTGCTGCTGATCGCCGCGGCGCCACCGCTGTTCCTCGGCTTCCCGACGTCCAAGCTGCGCCCGACGGCCATGATCTTCAACCTGTGCGTCTTCGGTGCGGTGGCGGCGGGCCCGCTGATCGGCGGGGCCCAGGCCTCGTTTCACGGCTGGCGGCCGCTGTTCTGGATCGTGGCCGGCATCGCCTTCGCCGGGCTGGTGATGTCGCTGCTGACGTTCCAGGACGCCCCGCCGGCCGACCCCAGCGCCCCGAGGGACCCCCTGGCCATCGGCCTGGCCGCGACCGGCGCGGTGGCGGCGTTCTGGGGCGCGTCGGAGCTGGTCACGCACAGGTTCCTCGATCCGGTCGCCGTGATCCCGCTGCTCGTCGGGCTGGCGCTGATCGTGACCCTGTGCGTCTACGAGTACAACGCCCCTCGCCCCCTGCTGATCCTGCGCAGCCTGGCCAGCACGATCCCGGTGACCGGGATCGTGGTCGCTGTCTGCGCGGCGGCGGCGGCCACGTCGGCGATCGGGCTGACCGCGGCCGTGCTCGCCCCGCATTACACGCCGTTGCACCTCGGGCTGCTCTTCGTTCCCGAGCTGGCCGCGGCCATCATCACGGCGATCGTGTTCGGGGCGCTGTTCGACACGCGCCTGATCCACTATTACGCCCTGACCGGGATGGTGCTCCTGGCCGCCGGGGTCCTGGTGCTGCGCGCCGCGATCCCGCCGACGAGCACGCTCGCCCTGGTCGGCTCCGGGCTGGTCGGCGTCGGCATCGGCGCCTCGGTCGTCCCGGCGCTGTTCATGGCCGGCTTCTCGCTGCGCTCGGCCTCTATACAGCGCGTCTTCGCCATACTCGAGCTGCTGCGCGCCGTGGCCGCGTTCCTGATCGCGCCGATCTTGCTGCATTTCGCCGTCACGCTGACCGGGCTTGCGGCCCCGGCCATGAGCACCGCGTTGTGGATCTGCTTCGGGCTCGCGGCCGGCGGGGCGGTCGTCGGCGTGCTGCTGTACCTGCTCGGCCAGGTGCGGCCGTCGGCGCCGGCTCTCGAGCTGTGGATGGGCGGGCATGAACCGGCCTGGGAGTCCCCGCCGCTGCTGGCCGCACTCCGGCCCGGGGCCGCGCTGCCGACGCTGGCCAGGACGGCCGCCGCGGCCGCCTTGTCCGGCGGTGAGCGGCTCGTAACGTCGCCGGCTGGCCGGCCCTGGGTCCGCGGGCGCGAGCCGATGGGCCCGGTGCTGTTCGCCTACGACGGGTCCCCGATGGCGATGGCCGCGATCACCGAGGCCGGGCGCCAGCTATCCGCCGGGCGCGACGCGCTCGTCCTGACCGTGTGGCGGACGTTCAGCGTCGGCTTCGTGCCGGAGCCCGGTGCCCAGTTCGATGCGGCCAGCGCCTGCGACGTCGAGGAGGCCGCCAAGCAGACCGCCGCGCACGGGGCCGCGCTCGCCGATGCGGCCGGATTCCGGGCCCAGCCCCTGGCGGTCCAGGGAACGCCCGCCGAGAAGGCGGTCATCCATGCCGCCGACGATCACGAGGCAAGCCTCATCGTCCTCGGCTCCCACCGGCGGGGCGGGCTCGGCGGCCGGATAGCCGGCAGCATCTCCGCGGAGGTGGCCTCCCACGCGCGGCGGCCGGTGCTGATCGTGCACGACCACGACGGGGCCGACGACGGGCCACCGGAAACCTCAGCATCGACGCAGTCGGCCGAGGCGGTCAGCAGCGAGGATCTGCAGAGCGGCTTAAGCAGGCCATCCCGGCGAGCGACCTCCCCCGGACCTGGGTCGCCGATCGGTACGCTCAGGCTCCGCGGCCGAGCAGGCCCAACAGGCGAACATCGTCCGGGGTGTCCAGCGGGACGTCGATCCGGGAGCCGAACATGCCCGACGCGGCCAGCAGGTCGGCGTTGGCCTGCGCCCAGGCCAGTAGCAGCGCCACGGCGCCGGGGTCGATCGCTTCGTCCTGGCCGGTGGCCCGGGCCAGGTCCCAGCCGTGGATGGCGAGGTCGGCGGTCAACTGGGTGACGTACTCCTCCCCCGGGGCGTCACCGAACGAAAGGTGCACGGTCCGGTCGAGGACTCCCGGTCGCGCCACCGCCGCGTGGGCCTCCTCGATGGCAGAGGCCAGCAGTCCCGGCCACGCGGCGGCGTTCTCGCCCATGAGGTCGCCCTCGAACCGGTCGCCGACCTGCTCGATGGTCAGGCCCTCGCACACCGACGGCACCCAGCGCTGCTCGTACAGCAGGTGGTGCACCAGCGCGAGCACATCCCACTCCGAGCAAGGGGTGTCGTCATGCCATTGCTCCGGGCGCACCCCGGCGACCAGCGCCGCGAACCGCCGCCCGCAACGGCCATGCAGTTCGACGAGGTCACCTGCCAGCGGACTCGAATCGGGCACCGCTCCAGCCTACGATCCGGGCTGCGGGCGGTACCGAGCAGCCTTCCCGCGAGCCTGCCACGCCTTCTGCGCCGGGCCAGAGTTTCTGGCGCCGCGGTGGCGGGCAAGTCAGCAAGTGCGCAGGCACCACGGGGGAGGGCATGATGCCGACATACGTATCGCTGGTCAACTGGACCGATCAAGGAATTCGGAACTTCAAGGAAACAGAAAGCCGCGCAGAGGATTTCGTCAAGCTCGTCGAGAACTCAGGCGGCAGGGTACGTGAATTGCTCTGGACGGTGGGCGAATACGACATCGTCACTGTTGCCGATTTCCCCGACGAGGAGAGCGCCACCGCGACGCTGCTCCGGCTGGGCGGGATGGGCAACATCCGTTCGAACACGCTCCGTGCCTTCAATTCCGACGAGATGAGAAACATCATCAGAAAGACGAGCTGACACGCTCGCGACGCCCGGCGCGGCTCACAAGCCATCGGCCTGCAGCCGCCGAGGCCACGGCCGCGCCGGGCGCGAACCAGACCTGCTTGACCGGTACCGGCCCGGTACCGGTCACCGCGACGAGGGCGGGCCCCGGACAGCGCGCCATCGCAGTGCGGCCTGCCCGGCCACCCCGCGCACGAACCCGCCGGCAGGCCCGGATGGGTGCGAATCTGGTGCACACCCAGCTACACAATCGTCGCACCCATCACCGCGCGGCACGGGGATGGTGGTCGTCGTGGCGGGCAGCGCGGCGGAGGCGGCTGTGGTGCGGCCCGCCCGATGGACGGCTTGGCTGACCCGCCGCGCTGCCTGACCCCGATGGACGGCTTGGCTGACCCGCCGCGCTGCCTGACCCCGAGTCGTCGCGTTCAAAATCTTGTCCCGTAGTGCGGGCATCTACGCGACGTCGTGGCACCTGGATATCTCGGCTCCGGCCGCGTCAGGTGGCCGGCCGGATGAGCATGTTGCCTCGGTGCTGCGGGCCGCGCGGGCCGTAGTCGATGTCGGCCCCGCTGTTGCCTCCGCTGATGACCCCCGCGGGAGCGTCGTACGGATCCATGATCGATTCGATGAAGATCATGTTGTCGTTGGGCGCGCTGAGGGCTTCGCGCAGGTCATCGACTGTCTTCACGACGAACGACCGGGCCGTGGTGCCCGGATGGAAGACCTTGGGCAGGTCGGCGTAGGCCCAGGTCGCCACGTCGTTGTAGCGCGAGGTCTTGCCGAGATAGCAGCGCTCGACGGTGTACCCGCCGTTGTTGATCAGGAAGATCACCGGCTTGTAGTCGTACCGGAGCATGGTCGACAGCTCCTGCGCCGTCAGCTGGAACGATCCGTCTCCCACGAACAGCAGGTGGCGGCGCCGTGGTGCCGCGGTCAGCGTGCCGAGCACCGATCCGACGGTGTAGCCGATCGAGCCCCAGATGGCCTGCGAGACGAAGGTGCAGTTCGGCGGGAGGTTCAGTCCGAAGGCACCGTACGACGTGCCGTCCTCGGCGATGATCACGTCCCCGGACCGGATGTAGCCCTGGATGGCTTCCCAGTACGCGGCCTGCGTCAGCTTGGCGGAGCCGTCGGCGTGGTTGCCCGTCGCCGCCGCCGGCGCGAACCGGCGCGTGGCCCGGTTGGTGACCTGCGGAACCGCGTCGATCACGCCGCGCAGGACCTCCCGCAGCGTCACCGCCTGGTAGTTGTCCTCCCCGACGTCCACCGAGTGCCCGCGGGCGCGGATCGTGTTGGCGGGCAGCGCATCGGTGAAGCTGCCCGAGGTCAGGTCGATCGGGCGGTAGTTGATAGACAGCAGGCAGTCGCTGTCCTCGATCGCCTCGCGCACCTGCGGCTGGCTCGACTTGCCGTTGTAG
>JASIJN010000534.1 GCA_030050125.1 Streptosporangiaceae bacterium
GCCAGGCCCTGGCCAGCGGGGCCGACGTCCGGCTCGGCCCGCTGGACGCCGTGCGTGATTTCGTGGACGCGCGCGACGTCGCGGCCGCGGTGCTCGCCGCGGCGGCCGCTCCGGTGCTGCCGCACGCGGTGGTCAACGTCGGCAGCGGTGCCGGCGTCCCGGCGCGGACGCTGGTCAAGGAGCTGATCGCGGTGGCGGGATACGAAGGCCCGGTGCACGAGGACTCGGCCGGGTCGGCGCGTTCCGGCGACATGGACTGGCAGCAGGCTGACGTCGCCCGCGCCCGGGGCGACCTCGGCTGGCGACCGCGGCACGACCTCGCGTCCTCTGTGGCCGACCTGTGGGAGGCAAGCGGTGACCAGGCTGGCGTCTGACCGCGTGCCGCTGGCCCCGCCGCGGCTGGTGGTCCCGGCCTACTTCCGGCCGGATGCCCGGCCCGACGACTGGGCGATGCTGGCCAAGCACGCCCAGCAGGTCCGCATCGTGATACTCAACCTCGCCAACGGCCCGGGCACGGAGCCGGACCCGGCGTTCTATCCGGCGCTCGGCCGCCTGCGCGAGGCCGGGGTGGCGGTGGCCGGGTACGTGGACACCAACTACGGCCGGCGCCCGGCCCAGGAGGCCCTGGCCGACCTCGACCGTTTCCTGCGGTGGTACGAGGTGACCGGCGTGTGCTTCGACCGAGTCTCGGTCACCACGGAGCATCTCGGCTATTACGCGACGCTCTCCCGCGACGCCCGTTACACCGGGGCCAAGGTGGTGCTTTTCAACCACGGCGCGCACCCGGCTGAGGCCTACGCCGAGCACGCCAATGTGCTCGGCACGTTCGAGGGCCCGTGGCGCTCGTACCTCCAGCTGGCCGTGCCGCGCTGGACCAGGGAGCGGCCGGCCAACAAGTTCTACCACGTGGTGTACTCGGTGCCACGGGAGAACTTCGACCACGCGTTCCTGCTCGCCATTCGGCGTCGGGCCGGGTCGGTGTACATTACCGACCGCAGTGGGGCCAATCCGTACGATTGCCTTCCCACCGGGGGCCTACAGCCGGAGTCACCATGGCTGCGTTTAATGACCGCTAGCCGAGGCTGATTACAAGGGCTGATACAGGGAATGCCGGTGACTGGGAAACCCCCCGATAGCTGGGTGAAGGCGCGGCGCCGAATACAGCGGCGCGATTCACGCGAGAGACTCCGTACGGTGACCAGAAAACCACTAATGGTGCTGGCGGTGGCCGCGATCCTGGTGCTAGGGCTCGTGGTCGGCATTACCGCGGGCTTGAAGTCGGAGAACATCGCGGGCCGCTACTGCCAGAAGGCCTTCGTCCCCGCTTACTTCACCGCCGGCGGCTGGTCGCAGGTCACCTCGGCCCGGCACACGCCGACCGCCATGATCCTCAATCCGGCCACCGGCATCGGGGCCGGGACCGCGCCGAACCCGGCCTACCAGGCCGTGGTCCGGCAGGCGCGACGGGAGGGCATCATGGTCCTCGGCTACTCCTCGACCGTCTTCGGGCAGCGCCCCAGCGCGCAGATCGAGGCCGATGTCAGGCACTACGAGTCGTGGTACGGGGTCAGCGGGATTTTCCTTGACTCGGTCACCGGCACCAGCGCAGATTTCCCTTACTATAAGCGGCTGAGCGATTACATCCATCAGGTCATCCCCGGTTCTTCGGTATGGCTGAACCCGGGCGTCTACCCCGAGCGGCAATATGTGTCGATCGGCGACGTCCTGATGGTGTTCGAGGGCACCTATGCCCAGTACCTCGACGTCCAGGTGCCAAGCTGGGCCCGCGATTACCCGGCGACGAGGTTCGCCAATACGGTCTACGGCGCGGTCACCAGCGGGCAGGCCAACAGCGCGATCAGCCTGGCCAGGAGCCGGAATGCCGGTTATGTGTTCGTCACGAACCTATCCGGGTCCGATCCCTATGACGCGCTGCCCGGATACTGGTCCAGCGAGGTAACCGCGGTCACCGCGGGATGCGCCAGGTAATGACCAAGATGCCCGGCCGGCCGGGTAATCGGACGGTAGTCCATTAGGCACGTCAGGTGATCAGGGCGGCGCGCGGGCGCCGCTCCCCCTTATCAGGACGAGGATTCCTCATTCATCTGTATGAGGACAAAGCCAGGTGGCCGCGGCACAGTGGCCTGGTGGACGTTCGGCGGTTGCTTCTCGTTGATGACTACAGGATGGTCACCGAAGCGCTTGCGTCGAGGCTGTCCACCGCGCCGGACTTCTGGGTGGCCGGGTGCTGCAGCACCGACGACCCGCAACTGCCGGAGGTCGTCCGGTGGCTGCGGCCCGACGTCATCCTCATCGAGGTCGAGCCGCTCGGGTTCGCCGTCGGCGAGGTGCTGCAGCGGCTCAAGGCGGCCTGGTCGGCCGCTCACGTGGTCGTCGTCAGCGGCGACCACGACGTCTCCCACGCGGTGGAAGCCGCGCGGGCCGGCGCGGCGGCCTGGGTGTCCAAGGAGCAGGGGGCGGACGACCTCGAGACCGTTCTGCGCGGCGTGTGCCTCGGCCATTCCTGGTTCCCGCCGGAGATGCTCGGCGAGATCCTGCGCGAGCTGCGCGAGGACGTCCGCCGGGCCAGGGAGGACGCCGACCCGCTCGACGTGCTGAGCCCGCGCGAGCGCGACGTCCTGGCCAGCATGGCCGAGGGCAAGCGCGGCCGGCAGATCGCCGAGGAGCTGCTGATCTCCACCGACACGGTTCGCACCCACACCCGCAGCATCTTCAGCAAGCTTGACGTGCACAGCAGGCTCGAGGCCGTGCGCGTCGCCCGGGCGGCCGGCCTGCGGTCGCCCGAGCGCACGCCGATCAGCGGGGGGCGGCCGACGACGATCCCGATCCGCCCGACCGGCCCCGGCGGGCGATGATCCTCG
>JASIJN010000535.1 GCA_030050125.1 Streptosporangiaceae bacterium
CACCGGTTGGACGGTGCGGGACGAGATCGGGGACGCCTGCGACGAGATCCACGTCATCGACGTGGCGACCGGCGAGCGCCGGGTGCTGCTGGCCGCGGCCGGCTACGACTTCGGCAAGCCCACGATCTCACCGGACGGCCGCTTGGTCGCCTCCATCCGGACGGCGCACGACAGCTACGACACCCCCGGTGACGTCACCCTGGTCGTCGCCGCGCTCGACGACGCGGGGGCCGAGGGCCCGGAGGTCAGCCCCCGGGTTGGCACCGACCTGCTGGCCGGCTTCGACCGGCGCCCGGTGGACGCCGCCTGGGCCTCGGATGGCGGTTCGGTCTACTTCACCGCCGACGACCAGGGCCGGCGGCCGGTGTTCCGTGCCGACCTGGCCAGCGGGCAGGTCGGCCGGCTGACCGCCGACCACGGCGCCTACGAGCACCTGTGCCCCGCGCCGGACGGCCGCTTCCTCTACGCGCTGCGGTCGGCGATGGACGAGCCGTACACCCCCGTCCGCCTGGACCCGGCCGCCCCGGGCAGCGAGCCGCTCCGGCTGGCCAGCCCGGGAAGCCCGCTCGAGCTGCCGGGACGGCTGGAAGAGATCGAGACCACGTCGGACGACGGTGCCCGGGTCCGCGCCTGGCTGGTGTTGCCGGACACCGCGGCGCCGGGCTCGCCCGCCCCGCTGCTCCTGTGGGTCCACGGCGGACCGGTGATGAGCTGGAATTTCTGGTCCTGGCGCTGGAACCCGTGGCTGATGGCCGCCCAGGGGTACGCGGTGCTGATGCCCGACCCTGCCCTGTCGACCGGCTACGGGCAGGCCTTCATCGCCCGGGGTCACGGGCAATGGGGCGGCCAGCCCTACCGGGACGTCATGGCGATCACCGACGCGGCGGTGGCCCGGCCCGACATCGACTCCGGCCGCACCGCGATGATGGGCGCCTCCTACGGCGGCTACATGGCCAACTGGATCGCCGGCCACACCGACCGGTTCCGGGCCATCGTCAGCCACGCCGGGCTCTGGGCCCTGGACCAGATGTTCGGCACCACCGACCTGCCGTCCTACTGGCGGCGGGTCTTCGGCGACCCGGCCGTGCAGCCCGCCCGTTACCTGGCCGGCTCGCCGAACCTGCAGGCCGGCCAGATCCGCACGCCGATGCTGGTGATCCATGGCGCGAAGGACTACCGGGTCCCGGTGGGCGAGGCGCTGCGGCTGTGGTGGGACGTCCGGGGCCGGGTGCCGGAGGTCAGGTTCTTGTACTTCCCCGACGAGAACCACTGGATCTTGAACCCGGGGAGCGTGACGGTCTGGTACGAGACCGTTCTCGCCTTCCTCGCCCAGCACGTGCTCGGCGAGCCGTGGCGGCGGCCTGAACTGCTGTGACCAGTGCCAAGATGGGCACGTGACCCGCGCTCAGCTCGACAAGAGGCCCGGCGACGTCGCCGCTATGTTCGACAGCCTGGCCGACCGCTACGACCTGCTCAACGACGTGCTGTCCGGAGGCCAGGACCGCTACTGGCGCCGGGTCGTGGCCGCGACGGTCGGCGCCCGGGCCGGCGACCTGGTGCTCGACGTCGCGGCCGGCACCGGCACCTCGGCGCGGACGTTCACCGGGGCCGGGGCGCACTGCGTGGCGTGCGACTTCTCGCTCGGCATGCTGCGGGCCGGGGCGAGCAAGCCCGCCCCCCGGGTCGCCTTCGTGGCCGGTGACGCGCTGGACCTCCCGTTCGCCGACGAGTCGTTCGACGTGGCGACGATCTCGTTCGGCCTGCGCAACCTGAACGATCCCGGCGCGGGCCTGGCCGAGATGCTCCGGGTGACCAGGCCCGGCGGCCGGCTGGTGGTGTGTGAGTTCAGTCACCTGGCCTCGCCGAGGCTGGACGCCCTGTACTCCAGGTACCTGGCCTCGGCGCTGCCCGCGGTGGCGCGGCGGCTGTCGCACAACGCCGACGCCTACGGCTATCTGGCCGAGTCGATCGCCGACTGGCCCGCCCAGAAGGAGCTCGCCCGGCGCATCTGGGCCGCCGGGTGGCAGGCGGTCAGCTGGCGGAACCTCAGCCTGGGCGCGGTCGCCGTGCACACCGCGCGGCGGTCCGGCCGTCCCGGACGCGGAAGCAGTGCGGATTCGGTCTAGACTGCGGGAAGGCACTTGTGAAGCTGTTCACAAGACAGTCAGGACTCCTCTCGTGACCCAGCAAGCTCCCCCCGAGATCACCAAGGACCTGGCCGCGCAGACGGCGGACGTGATCGTCGTCGGCAGCGGCCCGGCAGGCTCGTCGACGGCCTTTCACCTGGCCACGGCGGGCCTGGACGTGCTGGTCCTGGAGAAGAGCCATTTCCCGAGGGAAAAGGTCTGCGGCGATGGCCTGACTCCGCGCGCGGTCAAGGCGCTGACCGGGATGGGCGTGCCGATCCCCGAGGGTGACGGCTGGCTGCGCAACAAGGGCCTGCGGATCATCGGCGGCGGCGGCCGGATCGAGTTGCCCTGGCCGGACCTGTCCAGCTACCCCGGCTTCGGCCTGGTCCGCACCCGGCTCGACTTCGACGAGATCCTGGCCCGGCACGCGCAGAAGGCCGGGGCCCGGCTGCTGGAAGGGGTCACCGTGACCGGTCCGGTGCGGGACGACCGCACCGGACGTGTCGTCGGGGTGAGCGCCCAGCAGAACGTCAACGGCGAGAAGATTGAACGCGACGTCCGCGGGCGAATCGTGGTGGCCGCCGACGGCAACTCCTCGCGGCTGTCGGTAGCGATGGGCCTGCGCAAGCGAGACGACCGTCCGCTCGGGGTTGCGGTCCGTACCTACTACTCCAGCCCGCGGCACGACGACGACTATCTGGAGGCCTGGCTGGACCTCTGGGACGGCAGCAAGCTGCTGCCCGGTTACGGCTGGATCTTCGGCATGGGCGACGGGACCAGCAACGTGGGGCTCGGGCTGCTGAACACCTCCGAGGCGTTCGGCCACATCGACTACCGGACGCTGCTGCGCCGCTGGCTGGCCGGGATGCCGGCCGAGTGGGGCCTCACCGAGGAGAACCGGAAGGGGCCGGTGCGCGGCGCGGCGCTGCCGATGGGCTTCAACCGCACCCCGCACTACCTGGGCGGGCTGCTGCTGGTCGGCGACTCCGGCGGCATGGTCAACCCGTTCAACGGCGAGGGCATCGCCTATGCGATGGAGGCGGGCGAGATCGCGGCCCGGGTGATCGTCCAGGCGCTGGCCCGGCCGACCGCCGCGGGCGCCGAGGCCGTGCTGGCCACCTATCCCAGGGAGCTGAAGGACGCCTGGGGCGGTTACTACACGCTGGGCCGCACCTTCGTGCATATGATCGGCCACCCGAAGTTCATGCGGTTTGCGACCAGGCACGGGGTGAAGCGCCCCTATGTGATGCGATTCACGATGAAGCTGCTCGGCAACCTGACCGAGGCCAGGGGCGGCGACGCGGTCGATCGCGTGCTCAATGCCCTGTCTAAGATGACCCCGGCGGCTTAACGGTGACCCGCAACGGCAAGGAGGTGAAGCGGTGCTGAGCCTGTACGTACCGATCCTGGTGCTGGCGGCGCTGGCCGCGGTCTTCGCCGTTTTCTCGTTGGTCATGGGTGCTCTGGCCGGCCCCAAACGCTGGAACCGGGCCAAGCTAGAGGCCTACGAGAGCGGCATCGAGCCCACTCCGGGAAACACCGGCACCAAATTCCCGGTGAAGTATTACCTGACGGCGATGCTGTTCATCGTCTTCGACATCGAGATCATCTTCTTGTACCCGTGGGCCGTCGCCTTCGACCGGCTCGGGGTGTTCGGCCTAGTCGAGATGGTCACGTTCGTCGCCGCTGTCCTTGTCGCGTACGCCTATGTGTGGCGGCGCGGCGGTCTGGAATGGGACTAGCCCATGGGCTTGGAAGAGAACCTGCCGAGCGGCATCCTGCTGACGACGGTAGAGAAGCTGGCCGGCTACGCGCGCAAGAGCTCGGTCTGGCCGGCCACGTTCGGGCTGGCGTGCTGCGCCTTCGAGCTGATGTCCGCCGGAGGCCCGCGCCACGACCTGGCCAGGTTCGGCATGGAGCGGGCGTCCAACACGCCGCGGCAGGCGGACCTGATGATCGTGGCCGGGCGGGTGAGCCAGAAGATGGCGCCGGTGCTGCGGCAGATCTACGACCAGATGTCCGAGCCCAAATGGGTGATCTCGATGGGCGTGTGCGCGTCCAGCGGCGGCATGTTCAACAACTACGCGATCGTGCAGGGCGTCGACCACATCGTGCCCGTGGACATCTACCTGCCCGGCTGCCCGCCGCGGCCGGAGATGCTGCTGGACGCGATACTCAAGCTGCA
>JASIJN010000536.1 GCA_030050125.1 Streptosporangiaceae bacterium
GAGGACATGGCGGCGTTCACGCGGTTCGAGCGGGCCAGCGCTTCGGCCGCGGTGGCCGCCGGACTCCTGGAGGTCTACTACGACACCGACATCAGGGCGCTGCTCCCGGCGATCCGGGCGCGCACGGCCGTGCTGCACCGCGTCACGGACAAGGGCACCAGGTTCGAGCTGGGGCGGGAGGTCGCCACGCTGATTCCCGAGGCGACGCTGATCCCGCTGCCGGGTTCCAGCCACCTGTTCTACCATGCCGACTGGCTCGGGGTCCTGGATGCGATGCTCGGCTTCCTGTCCGAGCCGACGAGCCCGGGGCCGCGGCTGACCGGGCGCGAGCTCGAGGTGGCCGAGCTCATCGCTGAGGGACTGACAAATCAGGCCATCGCCCGGCGCCTGTCTGTGGCGCCGCGGACCGCCGAGGCACACGTGGAGAACATCCGGCGCAAGCTGCAGGTGCACTCGCGGGCCCAGATCGCGGCGTGGGTGACCGAGCACCGGCTGCGCCACTGAGCGGCTCGGTAGTTTGCCCGACGTACGCACGAGAGACCGCGGCCTCGGACGCGGGAAACGGGCAGAAGGCCGGTAGTTCGCCCGATAGCCGCACCGCGCCGGCCGCTCATAGCGTCGAGGCATGGCGAGCGCGGCCGATACCGGCACATCCGGCATCCGCTGATGGCCGGAATCCTCTTACCGGGCCCGCGTGCCCGCGCTGATCCCCCGGGCCCTCGCTGCGGCGTCGGTCGCCTGGGGTCTGAGCCAGCCAGAGAACGACAGGAAGCAGGCGACATGAAACCCAGCACAGTCATCACCCCGGGTACCGGCATGACAGATTCCCTGGTTATCGCCTCCCGTTTCTGCGGCCCCCCGGGCAGCGGTAACGGCGGCTACGTCTGCGGACGGATCGGGGCGTACATCGATGGCCCGGTGACGGTCACGCTGCGCCGCCCGCCTCCGCTGGCCACGCCCATGGCCGTCGAACGTGCCGGCGAAGGCTCGGTCCGCATCCACCACGGCGACACGCTGATCGCGGAGGCGACCGCCTCGCCCGGTAGCCCGGCACTAGAGATACCGGGCCCGGTCTCGCTGGCCGAAGCGCGTGCGGTGGCCGGAGGATCGCGCTACTACACCGATCCGGTATTCCCCGGCTGCTTCGTGTGCGGGATGGGCCGCGGGCCCGGCGACGGGCTGCGGATCTTTCCCGGACCGCTGGCTGGCAGGGCGTTGTGGGCGGCGCCGTGGACACCGGACCCGTCGGTCATGGACGCCGGCGGGAGGGTGCGGCCGGAGGTGATCTGGGCGGCGCTGGACTGTCCCAGCGGCATCGCCGCCGGTGAGGCTGCCGGGCTGACCCGGGACACCACCATCCTGCTCGGCCGGATGACCGCCAGCCTGGCCGGGCTGCCTGTGGCCGGCGAGCAGTGCCTGGTGATTGCCTGGCCGGGCGGGCGGGACGGCCGCAAGCTGCTGGCCGGGTCGGCGCTGCTCGGGCCCCGCGGCCAGGTGCTCGCCGCGGCCACTGTCGTCTGGCTGACCGTGCCGCGCCCGGTCGCGGCCCTATCCGCTGAGGGAGCGCCGTGACCTCCCGCCGCGGCGTGGCGTTCACGCCGATGGAGACCCGGCGGGATGTCATCGTCCGCACCGCCATGCTCGCCGACGAACTGGGCTACGAGGTCTTCGCGGTGCCCGAGGGCTGGGGACTGGACTCGACCCCGGTCCTGACCGAGATCGCCCTGCGCACCCAAAGGATCTTCCTCGCCTCTGGCGTCCTGTCGGTCTGGGGACGAACCCCGGCAACGCTGGCGATGACCGCCGCCACCCTCTACCAGGTCTGCGGAGGGCGGTACGTGCTGGGCCTGGGCGCGAGCACCAAAGCGCTGGCGGAGGGGTTCCACGACATCGCCTTCGAGCACCCAGCCGCCAAGCTGCGCGAGGTCGTCACCAAGGTGCGTGCGCTGCTGGCCGGCCAGCCCGCGCAGCTCGGCCAGGCACCCGCGGCGCGGCCGCTGCGCCTGGGCCAGCCGCCCGTCCCCGAGGTGCCCATCTGGGTCGCGGCGCTGGGCCATCACACGATCCGGGTGGCCGCCGAGCTCGGTGACGGCTGGATCCCCGCGCTGGTGGCCCGGGACCGCCTGCCCGGCTGGGCAGCCCAGCTTCGCGAGCTACGCCAGGCAGCCGCACCACACGCGCGACCTCTCACGATCGCGGCCGGGCCCTTCGCTGCGGCCGACGAAAACGCCGACGCGGCCCGGGGCATCGCCGCAGGCTGCACCGCCTGGTACCTGAGCGCCATGGGCGAGGTCTACGCCCGGTCCGTGTCCGGCCAAGGCTATGCCGCCCAGGTCGAGGCGATCATCGCCGCGAACCCGCGCCCCAGCCCGCGGCACGGGACCGTCCCCCCCGGGGCGCAGGTCGTGCTCGACCAGCTCGCCGCCTGCGGAACCTGCGACCAGGTCCGCGAGCAACTCCAGCCCTGGGACGGCGCAGCCGACATCGTCACAATCCTGCTGCCGCCGGGCATGGCCTGGCACAACATCGAAGCGACCCTCCAGGCGGCGGCGCCAGGCGCGCGGCCGGGGCGCGCCCAAAGGGACCGCTCGGCCGCCGCGGCCGGCCAGGCCACTCCCAGTGGGGACGGCCGAAGATAGCGACCCCGGCGACGCTGACCTCCGCTATTCAGCGCCAAGGGTCAGCTGGTGGCAATGGCTTTCATGTGGCTATGAGCTGAGGTTTCACGTCACGGCGCGGGCCGGTGATGTCGCCGGCGACTCTTGCGATTTCGAAGAGGTTGCCGGTGTCGCCGGTGTGGACGAAGGCGACGTTGCTTCCGGGTGGGATCTGGCCGGTGCGGGCGTGGTCGAGCATGCCTGCCAGGCCCTTGCCTGTGTAGACGGGGCCGACAAAGATTCCCTGGTGGCGGGCGAGTTCGCGGATGGCGGCGGTGCTCTGGGGGGACGGGACGGCGTAGTCCTCTCCGATGAACCGCTGGTCGACATCGATCTGGGCGCGGATGGTGTCGTCGTCAGGGATGTCCGCGCCCAGGGCCGCCAGGACGCTCTTGGTGCGGTCGACGATGATGCCGGGGTTCATCCAGTCGGTGTCGTTGTAGCCGCAGATGGCGATCGAGCGGAACCGGACCGGGTGGCCGAGCGCCAGCTTGGCGGCCAGCATCCCGGGCAGCGCAGTGCCGGTGCCGATGGTGTGGTAGATGAAGTCCGGCTCGATGCCGGCCGCCTGGGACTGTTCGAGTATCTCCGTGAAGGTCATGGCATGGGCGGTGAAACCGGCTTGGTGTGCACCGCCGGTCGGGACGATGAGAACCCGGTGGCCGGCGGCCTCCAGTTCCTGCTTACGGTCCGCCATGGCGTTGTTGATCCGGGCCATGTCCTGTTCGGAGTCCCAGTACGCGCCGCCATCGGTGGTGAAGAAGTGCGTCTCGACATCCATGGCCTTGTTCAGCAGCAGGTTGCCGCGGTACTCCTCGATCTCGCCGTGCCGGCTGGCGTCACGGGTGAGGAACAGGATGGGGGTTATGCCAGCCACCCGGCACGCGGCGGCGAACTGCAGGCCTGAGTTGGTGAGGAAGACGCCCTGGGTGATCACGTGGGTGATGCCCTCTTCGGCGGCGCGGCCGAGGATGAATTCGGCCAGGCGGGTCTTGCTGCCGCTGACCGCGCCCGGTCCGGCCAGGTCCTCCCGCTTCATGAAGAAGTTGACGCCATAGATGGCGGACAGGTTCGGCAGGGCATGAAAGGGGGTCGGGTAGAAGCCGATCCGCAACCGGGGCAGCTTGTTCACGGCGTTGCGCAGTTGAAAGGCGTCCATGACCCCCATCCTGAGTGCGGTCGTGAATAAGATCAAACGATCGTTTTTAATAATCTGATAAGCTGACCTTATGCGGCGCTGGCCGTTCGACCCCTCCCATCTGCGCACCCTGGAGGCAGTGGCCCGGCTCGGTTCCTTCGCCGCGGCCGCCGATGAGCTCGGCTACACCCAATCCGCGGTATCGCAGCAGATCGCCGAGCTCGAACGTCGCGTCGGAACCAGGGTTCTCAACCGCCGGCCAGTCAGGCCCACCCAGCCCGGCACGGTACTGCTCGCAGCACAGGCCGCCTTCCAGACCACGATGAGCATCACCGCCACCGAACTGGCCGCACTCGGCGAGGGCGCCAGCGGCACGATCCGGCTCGGCGCCTTCGTATCCGCCGCCGCGTCGATCGTCCCCCCAGCGCTGGCCAGATTGCGATCATCCAACCCCGCTGTGCACGTCACCTTGCGCCAGCTCGAAACCAGCCAGAGCTACCACGCTCTGCTGCGCGGAGACCTCGACCTCGCCGTCACCTTCGACTACGACGGCACCCCGCAACCGGCACCGGACGGGATCATCCGCCACGTGATCCGGATCGATCCGCTGCTGATCGTCCTGCCGGTCTCTCACCCGCTCGCCAGTCACCAGGAAGTCGATGCGGCCGATCTGGCGCCGGACGCGTGGATCCGCACCCCCGTCGACGCGACCCAGCCCGCGACCGCGCTACCGGGAGCCCGCCCTCACCGGGACGCGGATCGGCTCGGGTTCGAGGGAGATGACTTCCGGACCGTGATCAACCTCGTCGCTGCAGGTCTCGGTGTCGCGCTCCTGCCCCAGCTCGCGCTACACGACGCGCCCGCCGGGATAGCGGCGCGGCCGGTCAGGGGCGCGACAGTCAAACGCCGCATCTATCTGGCCCGGCTCGACACCCGCAACACCCCCGCCGCCGTGACAACGCTGGAGAGGTACCTCGCCAATCCAGGCACACCATGAGGCAAGCGCACCGAGCGGTTGAGGCTGACGCCTCGCAGGCGGCTTGTCCCTGATCCTTGACAGCGTCAGCCGGCGGGTGAGATCACTAGGTGACTGGAGCTTGCTGGGGGGAGAAATGTCAGCAGGAAATAACCAGCGTGGTCCGGGCGTGCGCGTTCTCATCAGTGGAGCCCTGGTATTGGGATTGGCCGCGGTGGGTGGCGCCGTTGCTGCCGCGACCACACCCAGCTCATCGTGGCTATGGCGGACCGGGGGCGCTGCGGTTGGCGCGGCCCTGGGGCTGGCTGCCGCTATCGCAGCGGACCGGGTTCGTCAGCGCCACGAGGCTAAGGCGGCTGCGATGCGTGCCCGGGACGCGGTTCTGGAGACGCTTCTCGTCGATGTGGCTGGCGATCGCAGTGTCTTTGACGTATTGCTGGCTACCGGCACTCAGCCGGCTCCGTTCCGGGGCCGACGGGATGACCTGGCCCGGCTCGAGCGGTGGTGGGAAGAGCGCAAGCAGCCGGTCGCGGTGGTGACCGGCGCCGCGGGGGTCGGCAAGACCAGGCTGGTCACTGAGTTCGCCCAGAGCAGGAGCGCACCATGGATGAGCGGGTGGCTCAGCGAGGGGCGCGGCGCGGAAGCGGTGGCGGCCATCCGGGCCTGCGGTGACCCGGCGCTGATCCTGGTAGATGACGCCGACCAGCGGCCGGACTTGGCTGACCTGCTGGCAAGCCTGAAAACCAATCCTGGCACCAGGCCGGAGGTGCGGGTCATTCTGATTAGCCGCGCCGCGGGCCTGGCGGGCCAGATGGCGCCCGAATTGAAGGATCGGCACCGCGGGCTGATAGACGGCATCCGTGAACTGCCGCTGGGCCGATTCGGCGGTGCTGATGACAGGGCCCGCTGGTTCGGTGAAGCGGTACGGGCCTACGCCAAGGCGCGTCAGGTGCCGCCGCCGGACCTGCCCGCTCACCTTGGCGGCTACGTCACGGACCCAGCTGAGCCGATTCTCACCCTGCATGCGCACGCGCTGCTCGCGGTGCTGGACTCGGAGTTTTCGCGGCCCATGAGGCCCCGTGCTGAAGCGATGCCTTTCGATCAGATCGCCGCGGCGTTGTTCGCCCATGAACAGCAACGCTGGCTCAGCTCGGCGCGTCGCCTTGAATTTGGCTTAACCGACCTGACGAGCGCTGTCCAAGCTCAAGCGATCGCGGCTCTGCTGCTGGCCGGGCCCAATGACTGGGAGCAGGCCGAAGCGGCGCTGCGTCGCGTTCCCGAACTTAGCGAAGCCCAGGCGGAGCGACGGGGAAACATCCTCCGATGGGTTGCCCACCTTTACCCCGGTGACCCGCCATGGCCGATCCAGATCAAACCCGACATGCTGGCCGAGTGGTTTGCCGTTACCCAGCTCGCCCAGAGCCCAGGCTTGGCGGGTCCGCAGCAACTGATGACCCCGGCCCAAAAGGACACACTGCTGGTGGTCATGGCCAAAGCCAGCGATCATGTGGCCCAAGCAGTCAAACTGTTCGCTGATATCGTCGCGAGCGATCCCTCCGGCTTGGCCGAGGCGGCCATCACGGCCGCTCTGACGGCCTCCACAGGCCGCCAGGCGCTTGACGGCGAGCTTGCCAGCCTGATCTGCCGGACCACCTGGTCAGCGGACACTCTGGGACGGATCGAGGAAAAGCTGACCAGTCAGCTGCCTCGAACCTGGGAGGCTGTCGCCGAAGCCCGGGTCAAGATCGCCCGAGCCGGCCCAGACACAACCCGCCTCGCCACAGCATTGAGCACCTACAGCATCCGCCTTGTTGAAACTGGCCGGTACCAGGAGGCGCTGGCCGCGGCGGAGGAATCCGCCGGCATGTGGCGGCAGCTCGCCCGCGACGACCCCGCCCACCAGCCCGACCTCGCCGCAACACTGAACAACCTCAGCGTCCGCCGTGCGGAACTCGGCCGGTCCCAGGAGGCGCTGGCCGCGGCAGAGGAATCCATCGGCATGTGGCGGCGGCTCGCCCGGGACAACCCCGTCCAGCAGCCCGACCTCGCCTCGGCAGTGAATAACTGCAGCGCCCGCTTTGGGGACCTCGGCCGGTACCAGGAGGCGCTGGCCGCGGGGCAGGAAGCCGCCGGCATGTGGCGGCAGCTCGCCCGCGACGACCCCGCCCACCAGCCCAACCTCGCCGCAACACTGAGCAACCTCAGCATCCGCCTTTCGGACCTCGGCCGCGACCAGGAGGCACTGGCTCCTGCGGAGGAGTCCGTCGACATAAGGCGGCAGCTCGCCCGCGACAACCGCGCTTACCAGCCCGACCTGGCCTCAGCACTGAATATCCTCGGCAACCGCCTGGCGGACCTCGGCCGCTACCAGCAGGCGCTGGCCGCGGCGCAAGAAGCCGTCAGCATGTGGCGGCAGCTCGCCCGGGACAACCCCGCCAACCAGTACAACCTCGCCGAGGCACTGGGCAACTTCGGCACCCGCCTTGGGCAGCTGGGCCGCGATGAGGAGGCGCTGGCCGCCGCCGAGGAAGACATCGGCTTGTGGCAGCAGCTCACCCAGGACAACACCATCTATCTGCCCAGCCTCGCCACCGTGGTGGACAACCTCGGAGTCTTTCTGGGGCGGCTCAGCAGAAGCCTCGAGGCGGTGGCCGCCGCGGAGGAGGCCGTCGGCATGTGGCGGCCGATCGCCCGCGACAACCACGTCCACCAGCCCCGCCTCGCCAAAGCGCTGGGTCACCTGGGCCTCTTTTTGAGGGAGGTGGGCCGCGGCAGGGAGGCGCTGGTTGCCGATGAAGAAGCCGTCGAATTGTGGCGGAGCCTCGCCCGGAGCTACCCCGACCAATATCAAGACACCTATAACCGCAAACTTGCCGAATTCCGTCGCACTCTGGACCTGCAGCAGCAGGAAACGGCGAGCATTCTATTGCACCTCGCCGACAGCAGTCTCGACGGGGATCAGCCACGGCACAGTTGACAGCAGCCGGCCTGGCCGGCCCGGGTCGTTCACGACCCGGGCTCCGGCGGGCGGGTTCCGGGCGAGGCTGGTGACATCCCTGACATGCGCTCAATCGATTTCTGGAAATACTGGCTAGGGCAACTTCTATCCAACTTCGGAAGCGCCTTCGTCACGTTTGCCACCCCGCTGCTTGTTTACCGCCTGACGGGCTCGGCGGTGAATCTCTCGCTAGCCGCCGTGTTCTCGTTCCTGCCGTACATCCTGTTCGGGCTCACTATCGGCACCCTCGTCGACAGGGTCCGGCGCAAGAAGCTCATGATAACGACCGACATAGCTCGTGGCGCCATGCTGGCCACGATACCAATCCTCAGCCTGGCCGGACTGCTGAGCGTATGGTGGCTCTACGCCGTCGCGTTTGTTAACGGCACGCTCTCGATCGCCTTCCGGGGAGCCGAATTCGCGGCCATCAAGAGCATCGTGCCCGAGAGCATGCTACTGACCGCCAATGCACGCATACAGTCGAGCTTCCAGGCCGCGCAGTTTATCGGTCCTGTGTTAGGCGGCCTGATGGTCGGCGCCGGTCTATCTATACCGGCGGTCTTCACCATCACCGCCCTCACGTATCTCATCTCCGCTGTGTCGCTGGCCCTGATACAGACCGACTTCAAAGGAGCCCCACCCCCGGTAAAGAAACGGCTTCGGGTCGAGATAATGGAGGGCCTCCGTTTTATATTCCGGAACCCCGTCCTACGCAACATCAGCATGCTCACCGCTCTGGTGAATTTCTTCGCGGGGGCCATCTGGGCCGAGCTGGTCATCTTCGCCAAGTATCAGTACGGCGCCTCCGACGCGCACATCGCGGTGCTGTACGCGTGCCAGCCGCTCGGCGCCTGCATCCTGACCTTCCTGGCCGCGCGCACTCGCCGTTACGTATCCTTCAGCGTGGCAACACTTGGTGCGTTGATGTCTTATGGTGCCCTTATCTTCCTGGCTTCCCTCCTGCGCGGTTACTGGGCCGCCATCCCGGTCTGGACCGTCGCCGGCGGCCTGCCCTTTTCCTTCAGCGTCCACACGGTCTCGCTGCGGCAGAAAATCGTGCCTGACCACCTGTTGGGCAGGGTGATGACGGCCACCCAGACCATCGCGTGGTGCGGGCTTCCGGCCGGAGCGGTCGTCGGCGGGCTCGCGATCACCGCGACGCACAACGTGTCATTGGTCTATGCGGCGGTCGGGCTGATGATCTTCATGATCACCTCCGTGTTCTGGTTCACCGCGCTCGGCCACGCTGACCAGTTCCTCAACCCGGCGGAGGAGGGCGCGCCTGCCTGAGTCAACCGCAGACAGCCGCTCACCATGAATTATCACATCTGATATCATGGAGAGATGCCGGAGGAGCTTCCGGGTCAACGTTGGCCACAGGCTGACTCTCTCGCCGACGCCAGCCCCGAACTGCTGGCCGTCCTGGAGTCCGCGTCGCGCTTGCAGCAGTTGGTTCCTGACGCCGTTCTTGTCGGAGGCTCGGCGGCGGCCTTGTATGCGGGCCACCGGGATTCCTACGATCATGATCACGTTCTCGCGGACTTGCGGGAGCGGTTCGACGTTGTACTGGATGCTCTCGAATCCGAAGGCGGGTGGGTAACCAACCGGGTGGTTCCGGGGAAGATCATCCTCGGCCAGCTCGGGGATATCGAGGCCGGCGTTCGCCAGATGATCCGGACCCGGCCACTGGAAACCGCGCGGGTCGTGCTTCCGTCAGGACGTGTGCTGACGGTTCCCACGGCAGAGGAGACGCTTCGGATCAAGGGATTCCTGATCGTGCGGCGCAACCAGACCCGTGACTACCTGGATGTCGCCGCCCTGGCCGATCGCTACGGCATCCTCGGGGCAGCACAGGTACTGGCCCGGATCGACGACTACTACGCCGACCAGCACGGCGAGGGCCGGGGCGTTGCCGCACAGCTAGTCCGCCAGCTTGCCGATCCTCGTCCAAAAGACTCATCGGTGACAAGGCAACTAGACGCGTATCGCAACCTGGCGTCCCGCTGGACCGACTGGGGCGAGGTGCGATCGGTATGCGGTCAGCTGGCCGCCGACATGCTCGAAGCAGAGGTGTAGCTCGTGGCACTGGCATTCCGCAACCTGGCCATTACGCCTGAAGCCCCCGTTTCGCAGTGGCCGACCGAGGCTGTGCTGACCGCGCTCGAACGGGGCGACCTGGCCGACTGGCACCGGATCGTTGTCGCTGTAAGGGCTGATCCCTGGGGAAAGACTGCGCGGCAGGTGGAAGAGGTGCTCAGCTACTCACGCCCCTATGGCATCGCCGAAGCCATGCAGACGGCGCTGTCCCGTGCCCGTGAACAGGCCGAGGCACGCGAGCGCGCAGCGGTCGCCGCCGAAATCAGGGAAGCTGTCGCGCGCTCGGGACTGAGCCGGGCGGACTTCGCATCCCGGATCGGGACCTCCGCCTCGCGGCTGTCCACCTATACCTCCGGGAAGGTGACCCCCTCGGCAACCCTCATGCTCCGGATCCGCCATGCAGCTGACCGGCAATCGCGCAGGGAGGGCTGATCGACCCCGGCCGTCCGGGCAGCGCGACCTGGTGACCGCGCCGGGCTCCTCCCCCCGCGAGCGGGCCCGCGACCGCGAATCGCTGCTGGCTACGGCGGGAAATCGCCGGCGAACGCAGCTTCTGACTGAAAATAGTGTTAGCGGCCGAACGGCGCTCGCAGACCTTGGCCACGGAACGAGCATCCCCGGAGAGGGGCTGATGGACAGCAGATGGGACGCCGAGCGGGCGGCGGAGCACGTCGGGGATCTGGCTCTGCGGGTCTACAGCTCTAGGCTGATCGGCGAAGACCGGTCGCTGGTGCTGTACGGCGGCGGGAACACCTCGGTGAAGATCCGTGCCGCCAATTTTCTCGGCGAGGAGGAAGACCTTCTCTACGTCAAGGGCACAGGGCTCAACCTGGACGACATCACCGAGGAAGGCTTCGCCCCGGTCCGGTTGCGCCACCTGACCGCGCTGGCTGCGCTTGCGGAGTTGCCTGATGTGGAGATGGCCAGGCAACTGCGGCTGGCTACGGTCGAGCCGACCGCGCCGGCGCCGTCGGTCGAAGCGATCCTCCACGCGGTCTTGCCGTTCAGGTTCGTGGATCACGCGCACGCGGATTCGGTGATCGCGCTGACCAATACGCCTTCCGGTGCGGCGCACGTTCAGGCGGCTTACGGCAGCACCGTGGTGGTTGTCCCGTATGTGATGCCGGGCTTCGAGCTGGCCAGGGTGGTGGCCAGGATCGTGGCCGACGGCCTAGGGCCGCAGGTCACAGGGTTGATCTTGCCGAGCCATGGCCTGTTCTCATTCGCCGACAGCGCTCGTGAGAGCTACGAGCGGCTGATCGGGCTGGTCACCATCGCGGAGGACTACCTCAGGCAGCACGACGCGTGGAACATCGCGGCGCCGTCTGGCCCGGTTCCCGCACCCGCCGGCCCGGCCATCGCGCAGTTGCGTCAGCGGATGTCGGCGCTGGCTGGCCTGCCCATGCTGCTCAGCCAGCGCCCGGATCGGCTGGCTGCCGACTTCGCGCGCCGCGGCGACGTCGCTCGCCTGTCGCAGCAGGGGCCGGCCACGCCCGATCACGTCATCCGCACCAAGCGGGTGCCGTTGCTCGGCCGGGATGTCGACGGCTTTGCCGCGGACTACCGGGACTACTTCGCGCGGCACGCCGCCGAGCATCCGGATGGGCCGGGCCTGCGGATGCTCGACCCGGTGCCGCGGCTGCTCCTGGATCCCGAGCTCGGGCTGTGCACGGCCGGGAGGTCTGCGGGTGAGATGGCCGCGGCCGCCGAGATCTATCACCATACGATCGAGGTGATCTTGCGGGCAGAGGCGCTGGAGCGCTGGCAAGCGCTCACCGCTACGCAGATATTCCAGGTCGAGTACTGGGATCTCGAGCAGGCCAAGCTCCGCCGGGAAGGCCCCGAGCCCGAACTCGCCGGAGAGGTAGCCGTGGTCGCCGGCGCTGCCTCAGGCATCGGCCGGGCTTGTGCGCAGGCCCTGGCCGCGGCGGGTGCGGCGGTGTGCGGGATCGACCTCAACCCGGCCGTCGGCGGCATGGCGCCCGGTCCTGGGTATATCGGCATCACCTGCGACGTGACCCGCGGTGATCAGGTGCAGGGGGCGATCGAGCGAGCGGCGTGCGAGTTCGGCGGCATCGACATGCTCGTGCTGTCGGCCGGGGTGTTTCCGCCCTCCGCCCCGATCGGCACGCTGTCCGCGGCGGACTGGTCGGCGGCGTTCGCGGTCAACGCCGATGCCGCGCTCACCACGATGCGCGCGGCCTATCCGTACCTGCGGCTCGCGCCGCGCGGCGGCCGGGTGGTCGTCATCGCGTCGAAGAATGTGCTGGCACCAGGCCCGGGTGCCGCCGCTTACTCGGCCTCGAAGGCCGCTCTGACCCAACTCGCCAGGGTGGCGGCGCTGGAGTGGGGAGCCGACAAGATCCGCGTGAACATGCTTCATCCGAACGCGGTCTTCGACACCGGCCTGTGGACCGAGGAAGTCATCGCGCAACGCGCCGCCGCCTACGGCATCAGCCCAGCCGAATACCGCACTCGCAACGTGCTGGGCACCGAAGTGCGCAGCACGGACGTGGCGGCGCTCGCCGCCGCCATGTGCGGCCCGCTTTTCGCCAAGGTGACCGGCGCGCAGCTACCGGTCGACGGCGGCAACGAGCGCGTCATATAGCTCAGCTGTGCTGCGGCGGGCCTGGCACGATGGCAGGGAAATGACCGCGGTCAACCGTGCCGCCCGAGACCCCGGTGCATGGCGCCGGGCAGCTTGAGGGGCCAGGCGCTGGGGTATGAGGCGCCCGCGGGGGAGAATCGGACTGGCCGACTGGTACGGCGCGTACCTTGCAGCGGAGCAGGCCGGGACGGAGCTGCCGAGATGACCGATTATGACGTGATCGTGTTCGGCGGAGGGGCGCCGGGGGAGCATTGTGCCGCGGCAGTGGCTCGGCGGGGGCTACGCGTCGCCGTCGTCGAGCGCGAGCTCGTCGGCGGTGAATGCACCTACTGGGCCTGTATTCCGTCGAAGTCGCTGCTGCGCCCGGGCGAGGCGGTACACGGCGCACGCGAGGCCGCCGCAAGCGCGGAGGTTGACGTCCAGGCCGCGCTGGCCTGGCGGGACTTCATGGTGTCGAACTATTCCGACGCCGGCCAGCAGCGCTGGCTGGCGAGCCGGGGCATCGACCTGCTGCGGGGCACGGGCCGACTGGCCGGCACCGGCGTCGTGGAAGTCGACGGCGTCCGCCACACGGCGGACCACGTCGTCGTGGCGACCGGCGCGGATCCGTTCGTGCCCCCGATCCCGGGACTGCGTGACCTCGAGGGCGTCTGGGGTACCCGCGAGGCGACCAGCATGAAGGCGGTGCCGCGCCGCCTGCTCGTCTTGGGTGGCGGGCCCGCGGGCGTTGAGATCGCGCAGATCGTGCGGCGCCTCGGCGGCCAGGCGGTGATCATCGAGGGTGCCGAGCGGGTGCTGCCGCGCGAGGCCGAGACTTTGGGCCAGGCGCTCGGCGAGTCACTGCGCCGGGACGGAATCGAGCTGATGCTCGGGGTGAAGGCCACCGCGGCCCGACGGGAAGGCGACGAGTACGTCCTGCAGCTCGGTGGCGACGCCGAGGCGCGGGGCGACCGGCTGCTCGTCGCGACCGGCCGGCGCCCGCGCGTCGAGGGGATCGGCCTGGAGACGGTCGGCGTAACGGCCAACCCGCACGGCATCCCGGTCGACGAGCACCTGCGCGCGGGCGAGCGCCTCTGGGCCATCGGCGACGTCAACGGCATCTGGCCGCTCACCCATGTCGGCGAGTATGAGGGCGACGTCGTCGCGGCGAACATCGCCGGCGAAGCACGAGCGGCGAATTACGAGGCCGTTCCGCGCGTGACCTACACCGACCCCCAGGCCGCGGCGGTGGGCGCGATCGAAGCGAAGTACAGCGGCACCGCGCCGCTGTCGGAGGTGCCCAAGACCGCCACCTACACCCACGCCTACGCCGAGTCGAACGGGTTCCTCACGCTGCTCAGCGACGGCGAACGGCTGACCGGCGCCTATGCGGTCGGGCCCGAGGCCGGCGAGTGGCTGCAGCAAGCGACGCTGGCCATCCGGGCCCACGTCCCGGTCGAGGTGCTGAGCGACACGATCCAGCCCTTCCCGAGCTTCTCGGGGATCTACGACGCGGCGCTGATGTCGCTGCGGATGGAGATCGCGGGCATGCCGCCGCCCGCCCGGCCGGTAGCCGCTCAGACAGCGAGCCTGTCCCGGTAAGCCTCCAGCGGAGGAACCAGGCCAGGTCCAGGTGCCCGGGGCGAGCAAGCCTGGCCCGGCTGGCGTCTATTCCAGGACATCGCGGCGGAGTTCAGGAAAGACCTTCGACACCTTGCCGAGCAGGTAGTCGCCGTAGCTGCCGGTGAAGGCACGCAGGTCCTGGCCGTCCCACCGCCGCCGGCCGTCCTCGCCGACGACGGCGCGGCCGGGCAGCGGCGGCACCTCGGCGGCGAACCCCGGGTCCAGGAAGAACGGGAACGAGAGCCGGCCGCGGCCGCTCAGGTTGCGGACCCGGTGCGGCGTCGACCGATACCAGCCGCCGGTCAGCCGGTCGAGCATGTCGCCGATGTTGCAGACCAGCGTGCCGGGGATGGGCGGGGCGTCGATCCAGCCCTCGGGCGCGGCGATCTGCAGGCCGCCGCTGTCATCCTGGGCCAGCAGGGTCAGCAGCCCGTAGTCGGTGTGCTCGCCCACCCCCCAGCCGTCGTCCCGTGGCGGCGACGGCGGGTAGTGGAAGATCCGGAACAAGATCGTCGGGTCCGCGGTGTACCCGCTGGCGAAGTACCCGGCGTCCAGGCCGAGGCTCAGCGCCACGCCTCGTAGCACGGCCTGGCCCAGGCTGGTCAGCGTGTCGAGGTAGGACAGCACCAGCGTCCGCAGCTGGGGGACCTGGCGCGGGAACAGGTTGCGGCCGTGCAGCGGAATCTTGGCCAGCACCCTCGGGTCATCGCCGGGCAGCTCGGTGCCGAAGTACAGTCCCTCCTTCAGATCCGGCCGTCCGGAGGTCAGCTCGCCGCCCACCGGGAAATATCCCCGCCAGGCCCGGCCGCCGCGCGCCATGGCGATCTCCAGCTTGTCCGCCAGGGGCAGCGCGAAGAACTCGGCGCTGGCGGTGGTCAGCTGGTCCAGCAGCTCGGCGGGCACGCCGTGGCCGGTCACGTAGAAGAAGCCGCGGTCGCGGCAGGCGGCCTGAATCTGCTCCGCCACCGCGGTGGCCGCGCCGGCCGGCGCGCCGCCGGCCAGCGCGGCGACGTCGATGACCGGCAGCGCGGCTGAATCACCCGGGCCTGCCATGGATCTATCCTGCCCGATGCCTGATCGTGCCGCCGGGTCGGCGCGGGCGGGTCCCTGCCACCCGCTCGCCGGTGCCAGCCAGGACGCCTAGGGTGGGCGTCGTGCTCTCGTGGTGGCACCGCGACGTGATCGCGGCCGGCAAGCTGCCGCTGATGCTGTGCTTCGTTTCCTTCGTGGTCACGTTCGTGTCGACGCGGACGGTCACCCGGCTGATCCGTGACGGGCGCGGGCCGTTCCGCAATGTCACACTCGGCGGGACGCATGTTCACCACTCCGTGCCCGGCATCATCCTGCTGATAATCGGCGCCTTCACGGCGGTCGGCGGGCCCGGCACGATGGGCTGGCTCTCGTTCTCCGCGGTCGCGGCCGGGACCGGGACGTCGCTCGTGCTGGACGAGTTCGCGCTGATCTTGCACTTGCAGGATGTCTACTGGAGCGGTGAGGGCCAGCTCTCGGTGGAGGCGGTCACCCTGGTCGCTGCCTGCCTGGGGCTGGCCCTGGTCGGGTTCAGCCCGGTGCGGGTGGCCGACGTCGACAGCGCTGAGCTCTCGCTGCGGATCAGCGCGACCGGCGTCCTGGTCATCGACGCTTGCCTGGCGCTGGTCTGCGTCCTCAAGGGCAAGTACCGGTCGGGGCTGTTCGGCCTGTTCCTGCCGCCGGTCGGGCTCATCGGGGCGGTGCGGCTGGCCCGGCCGAACTCGATCTGGGCGCGGCGCCGCTACCGCGGCCAGCGGCTGGAACGCGCCACCCGCCGGGCCGGGGACTTCGACCGCCGCTGGAAGCCGGTGCAGGCGGACTGGGAGGACTTCATCGGCGGCCGGCCGTCGCAGCCGAACCCGCCCAGTCCGTCACCGCAGCGCCCTTAGACACAAGCAGGGCGGCGGATTCACGCTGGCGGCCAGGGCCGGACCGGCCTGCCGATCTCCCACTCGTGCCCGAACGGATCGACGACCCGGCCGACACGCCAGCCGTGCTCGTCGCGCACGGGGGACTTCTCGGCGGCGCCGGCCTCTACCGCCCGCCGCAAGACGGCGCCGGGATCATCGGTGACCAGCAGCGTCCGGCCCGTCGCCCCGCCGATCGCGCGCGGGCTGAACCGCCCCCTGTCCGGCCCCGCCGCTGCCACCCAGAACCTCGCGTCGCCCACGGCGAGCTGGGCGACGATGTCGTCCCCCTCTCCTACTTGGTGCAGGACACGGGCACCGAACGCCCGCGTATAAAAGGCGACGGCTTCGCCGGCGCGCTCGACCCATAGCTCGGGCTGGATATTCGTCATCCGTCCACTGTCGCACCCCAGGCGATGGAGGCGGGGCGTGGCCGCCGCGCATACTGGAACTGCGGGTGACAGGGACTGGCAGGACCGGTCTGAGCAGACCGGGCTTGATGTGGATGGGGTGAGCGGAATGGCTTGGTCAGTCAGTAAGCCGCCCGGCACGCGGGTGTCCTGCGGGTGAGGCCGGCCGGGCCGTTGCGGCCGTTCGTGGCGAGCTTCGCGGGCTTCGATATGGCCGGCTGGCCGCCCGGCCGTCATCGTGGCCTGCCGGACGGGACCCTCGCGCTCGTGGTCAGCGTGGGCGCGCCGCTGATCGTGCGCCGGGCCGGCCATCCAGACGTGAAGGCCGCAGCCACTGTGGCCGGACTGCGGTCCAGCCCCGTCGATATCGTCCACGACGGCACCCAGCGCGGTGTCCAGCTCGCGCTGACCCCGCGCGGCGCACGGGCCCTGCTTGGGCTGCCGGCAGCGGCGCTCGCGCACGGCGTGTGGACGTTGGAGGACGTCATCGGGCGCCGTGCGCACGAACTGACCGACCGGCTCGCCGGCGCGCACGGCCCGGCCGGGCAAGCCCGGGTCCTGGACACCGTTCTGGCCGGGTGGGCAGACGACGCCGGCTACCCGGCAGCGGTCGACGCCTTCTGGCGCAGGCTTACCGGCTGCGCCGGCCGTGTCCCGGTCACCGGCATCGCCGATGACATCGGGCTCAGCCGCCGCCATATGAGCCAGCTCGTGCGCGCCGAAACCGGCCTGACCCCCAAGGTGGCCGCCCGGATCGTGCGCTTCGGCCAGGCCCGCAGCTACCTTCGCGCCGGCCGGACGGGCAGCCTGGCTGAGACGGCCGTGATGTGCGGCTACTTCGACCAGGCTCACCTGACCAACGACTGGAAGCAACTCGGCGGCTGCACACCGGGTGAGTGGATGTCGCAGGAACTCCCGTTTCTCCAAGACCAGCCGCCGGCCCGCGGCCGAGGCTGAGGGCTATGACACCTGCCTATGCCAACGTGACCACCGCGGTCACGCCCAGTTCAGCCGACCGTCCTCCGACCATCTGGCCAAGCGTCCCCTATCCCGACCCGCAGGCAGCGATCAACTTCCTGGTCGCGATCTTCGGCTTCGAGCCGACCGCCCTGATCCCGGGCGATGAGCGCGGCAGCTATGCCGAGATCGAGCTGCGCTGGCCGCACGGCAGCGGCGGCATCATCATCCGCACATGGGACCGCCCGGCGCCGAACTGGCTCTACGTTGTCACCCCGGACCCCGATGGCCTCTACC
>JASIJN010000537.1 GCA_030050125.1 Streptosporangiaceae bacterium
AGGGTAAGTCGGTCGCCGACGCGATCGGCGGCCTTTTCGTCGCGACCGACGTCTCGGACGAGAAGTCGGTGCAGGCGGCGGTCGATGCCGCCGCCGCAGCCGGGCCACCGCTGCGGATCGTCGTGAACTGCGCGGGCATCGGCTGGGCGGCGCGCACGGTGGGCAGGGACGGTACCCCGCATGACCTGGCCGCGTACCGGAAGGTCATCGACGTCAACCTGATCGGCACGTTCAACCTGATGCGGATCGGTGCCGCGGCGATCGCCAGGACCGAGCCCGCCGACGCTGACGGGCAGCGCGGCGTGGTCATCAACACCGCCTCGGTGGCTGGCCTCGAGGGGCAGACCGGGCAGGTGGCCTACTCGGCCTCCAAGGGCGGGATCATCGGCATGACCGTGCCCGCCGCCCGCGACCTGGCCGCGATCGGGGTGCGGGTCAACACGATCTGCCCCGGGATCATCGACACCCCCATCTACGGCACCGGGCCCGCCGCCGACGAGTTCAAGGCCAAGCTGAGTGCGCCGATCGTGTTCCCGAAGCGGATGGGCACGGCGGCCGAGTTCGCGCACCTGGTCCGGGCGCTGATCGAGAACGACTACATGAACGCCGACGTCATCCGGTTCGACGGCGGCATCAGGTTCCAGCCCAAGTAACGCGGCTCACGGTCGTCGGCCGGCCCCGTGTGCGCTCAGTGCTGTCATAACAGCATTTTCCGCACACACTCTCGGTCAGGCCGGGCGGGCGACGGCGGCCAGGGGAGTGACTCATGGCGGACGCGGTTCTTACCGAGGTGGACGGCGCGATCGGCGTCATCACCATCAATCGCCCACAGGCACGCAACGCGGTCAACGGCGAGGTGGCTCGCGGCATCGCGGCGGCCGTCGACGAGCTTGACGCCGCGGGCGACGTGCGGGCGCTGATCCTCACCGGGGCAGGCGGCACGTTCAGCGCGGGCATGGACCTGAAGGGCTTCCTGGCCGGCGACAACCCCATCGTGGCCGGACGCGGCTTCGCCGGAATCACCGAGCGGCCGCCGGCCAAGCCGGTGATCGCGGCGGTCGAGGGCTACGCCCTGGCCGGAGGGTTCGAGATCGCGCTGAGCTGTGACCTCATCGTGGCCAGCGAGACCGCGAGGTTCGGCCTGCCCGAGGTCCGCCGCGGCCTGGTGGCCGGGGCGGGCGGCCTGCTCCGGCTGCCCCGCCGGGTGCCGTACCACCTGGCCATGGAGATCGCGCTGACCGGCGAGCACTTCACCGCCGAGCGTCTGCACCAGGCCGGCCTGGTCAGCGTGCTGACCGAGGCCGGCCAGGCCCTGGAGGGCGCCAGGGAACTGGCGGCCAGGGTGGCCCAGGGAGCGCCGCTCGCGCTCGCCGCCACCAAGCGGGTCATCGTCGAGTCGGCGGACTGGCCCAGCGCGGAGGCGTTCGCCCGGCAGGGCGAGGTGATCGGTCCGGTGTTCACCTCCGCGGACGCGATGGAGGGGGCCGCCGCGTTCGCCGAGAAGCGCCCGCCGGTCTGGCGCGGCGAGTAAGCGGCGCTCACCCGCTCCTCGCGCCAGCCAGCCAACCAGGCAAAACCCCGCTGCGTAAGCGTTCAAAATCGTTCGGTTACCACTGCGGCCGTCGATCTCTTAGGCTTCCCGGCATGGACGCCGGCACGGGTCCGCGCCCTGGGGAGTGAGAGCGACGATGACGGCACCGCGGATCAGCGTTGTTGTGCCCTTTCACAACAACGAGGATTTGCTCGGGGACTGCCTGCGGTCCATCGCCCGGCAGACCCATGCCAACCTCGAAGTGATCATGGTGGACGACGGCTCCACCGACGGCAGCGCGGAGATCGCCGAGCGCCTGGCCGCGGACGACCCGAGGTTCGTCCTGATCCGGGTGCCCAACGGCGGCCCGGGCTACGCGCGCAACCGCGGCATCGAGCGGGCGACCGGCGAGTTCCTGGCCTTCGTCGACGCGGACGACATGCTGCCAAGCCATGCGTGCGAGATCATGCTGCACACGCTGCAGCAGTCCGGGTCCGACTTCGTGTCCGGCGGGGTCGAGCGGATCGGGCCCATGGGGGTCACGCCGTCCGGCATGCACGCCCAGGCGATCAAGACCAGGCGGATCGGCACGCACATCAGCCGCACGCCGGAGCTGTTCTGGGACGTCTCGGTGTGGAACAAGATGTTCCGCAGGTCCTTCTGGGACGCCAGTCACCTCACCTTCCCCGAGGTCAGGGCGTGGGAAGACCTGCAGGCCATGACCCGGGCGCACGTGCTGGCCCGGGCCGTGGACGTGATCTTGGATCCGGTCTACTACTGGCGCGAGCGCGGCAAGGGCGCGTTGTCGATCACCCAGTCCCGCACGAGCATCGGCAACCTCCGGGACCGGATCACCGCGCTGCGGGTCATCGACGGTTTCCTGCGCGAGCGCGGCGACGGCCGCCTGCTGCGCCAGCATCAGCACAAGGCACTGGTCAACGACCTGTGGCTGTACGTCTGCGACCTGTCTCGGACCAGCGAGGACTACCAGTCCGAGTTCATGGTGCTCGGCCGCATGTACCTGGACCAGGTCGACCGGCGGGCCCTGGCCAGGCTGCCGTCCACCCACAAGCTGGCCTACCATCTGCTGCGGGCCGGGCAGCTGGAACAGCTCCTCGAGTTCAGCGCCTGGCAAGCCGACCAGCAGATCAAGACCACGCCGATGGTCCGCCGGGGCGGGCGGATTCGCGCCGACATCCCGTTCCGCGAGGACCGCCGCAGGCTGCGGATACCGGCGCGGGTCTACCCGCCGTACTGGCGGGAACTCGACCCGTTCGTCCGGGTGGAGGGCATCACCTGGCAGGGCGAGCGGCTGGTCGTCACCGGCTGCGCGTTCGTGCCGTCGGTCGACATCACCCGCCGCAGGTACGCATCCAAGATCATCGTCTTTGTCCCGGTTGGCGCCTGGCGGCTGCCGGTCGTGGTCCCGGCCCGCTCGCTGCGGCACGAAGAGGCGACCACCTGGTCGGCGCAGACCAGGTACCGCTACGACTGGGCCGGCTTCCGCTGCGAGATCAGCCCCCGCTGGTTCCGGGCCGGCCGCCGCTGGCTCACCGGCGAGTGGGCTGGCTACGTGCTGGTCAGGGGGCGCGGGGTGTGGCGGCCGGCCCGGCTGCACACGCCGGTACGCGGGTCCGCCGAGCGTCCGGAGTTCCGGCAGGTGACCCCGGGCATCAAGTTCGGCGCCTGGTGGTCGGGGCGCAAGCTGCAGGTCGGCCTGACCAGGACGCCGGCCGTGCTGCGGGGCTGCGAGCACGCGGGCAGCGAGCTCGTCATCGACGTGGACATCGACCGGATCGGCCCGCGGGCCCGCGCGGAGCTCGTGCTGGCCCGGCCGAAGGGCGCGGCCACGTACCGGTTCCCGGCGGCGCCCGCCGGGCGTTCCGGGCCGGTGACCCGGGTCCGCGGCGCGATGCCGCTGCGGGTGCTGACCACCGCGACCGGCGGCATCGAGTGGGATCTGTATGTCCAGGCCGAGGGCGGGGAGCGGGTGCGGGTCGCGTTCCCCGACGGCCGTCCGGAGTACCGGTACCCGGCGGGCGACCAGGAGATCGCCCTGGAACGGACCAGGTACGGCAACGCCACGGTCGTGCGCCGCGCCCTGCGGCCGGTGATCGAGGAGCACTCCTGGACCGACGGCGGCCGGCTCACCCTGCGCGGCAGCTTTCCGGCCACCGCGGCGGACCCGCTCGAACTGGTGCTGCGGCGCCGCACCTCCACCGAGCAGCACGTGGTGGCGTGCCGGCGGGACGGCGACCGGTTCACGATCGAGTTCGACGCGGCCGGGATGCCGTCGTTCGGGCGGCCGCTGCCGCTGCGGGACGGGATCTGGGACCTGTTCCTGCGCCGCGCGCACGAGGCCGGCGGCGAACTGATCGTGCCGGGCTACGACCACGCGCGGCTCGCCGGACTGGACGACCGGATGCTCACCGTCGGGCAGAAGAACTACCGGTTCACCACATGGGGCTACGACACGCCGATGATCACGGTCGGCCCCGCGGTCAAGTTCACCGAGCACGGCCGGCTGCAGCGCCGGGTGCTGCGCGGCGTCTACTACCCGCTGCAGCAGAAACTCCCGCTGCGGGACGCGGTGGTGTTCGTGAGCTGGAAGGGCAAGCAGTGCGCGGACAACCCGCTGGCGATCGCCAGGGAACTGCGCCGCCGGGGCGACGACCGCGAGCACATCTGGGCGGTCAACGACCACTCGGTGCCCGCCCCTGACGGCGCTCGCACCGTGCTGACCTGGACCGAGGACTACTACGAGGCGCTGGCCAGGTCCAGGTACCTGATCTCCAACGACGACATGAGCGGGCGCTACCACAAGCGCGACGGTCAGGTCTACGTGCAGACCTGGCACGGCACCCCGCTGAAGAAGATCGGCTTCGACATCGGCCAGCCCCAGTTCGTCAGCGGCGCCGGCTACTTCGATCTGCTCCGCGAGGACGTGGCCATGTGGGATCTGCTGCTGTCGCCGAACCCGTTCAGCACCCCGGTCATGCGGCGAGCCTTCCGTTATGACGGCGACATACTCGAGTCGGGATATCCGCGCAACGACGTGCTGCGCAGCGACGACGCCGGGCGCATCGCCGCGGATGTGCGGCGACGGCTCGGGCTGCCCGCGGGGAAGCGGGTGGTGCTGTACGCGCCGACCTGGCGGGACGACCAGTACTACGCCTCCGGCCGGTACCGGTTCGACTTCCGGCTGGACCTCGAGCGCGCCTGGCGGCGGCTCGGCGGCGACCACGTTTTCCTGATCCGGGGCCACCACCACATGGCCGAGGACGTCCCGGCCGGCACCCGGCCCGACTTCGCCATCAACGTGACCGCCTACCCGGACATCTCCGAGCTGCTGTTGGTCAGCGACGTCCTGGTGACGGACTACTCGTCGGTGATGTTCGACTTCGCGCCGACCGGCCGGCCCATGATCTTCTTCACCTACGACCTGGAGCAGTACCGGGACAAGCTGCGCGGGTTCTACTTCGACTTCGAGGCCGAGGCGCCCGGCCCGCTGCTCGCCAGCTCGGACGAGGTGGTGTCGGCGATCGCCGACACCACCGGGCGCGTCGCGCCGGCGCACCGCGCGGCGTACGCGGCGTTCACGGCGAAGTTCTGCCCGCTCGACGACGGCAAGGCCGCGGCCAGGGCCTGTGACCGTATCTTCGGCGGATAAGAACGGGTAAGAACCTTTGAACGCGTAGTCTCGCCCCACCGTGTCGCCCACCCGGAGACTGGTCAGTGCCCATCGCCGAGCCCGCCAGCCAGGCCACCGTCCCGTTCGCCAGGGGTGCCGTCCTGCCCCGCCGGGTCGCCGAGCGGTTGCCCGGCTGGCTGGTGGTGGCCATTCCGGTCGCGGCTGCCCTGGCGGTGGGCGGCTACGGGCTCGGCGGCGCGTCGCTGTGGCGGGACGAGGCGTACACGCTCTCCGCGAGCCGGCGCCCGTTCGGGAAGATTGTCGGCCTGCTGCTGCACGTCGACGCCGTGCACGGGCCCTACTACCTGGGCATGCACGTGGTGATCGGAGTCCTCGGCAGCTCCGAGGCGGCCTTGCGACTGCCCTCGCTGCTGGCCACCAGCCTCGCCGCGGGGCTCACCGCGGCCCTCGGCAGGCGGCTGGCCCGGATGACCGCGCTGCCTGCCCCCGCGCTCACCGGGCTGCTGGCCGGGCTGCTCTACGTGGCCGCGCCGCAGACCACCTACTACGCGCAGGACGCGCGGCCGTACGGACTGGTCACCCTGTTCGCGGTCGCGGCCAGCTACCTGCTGGTGGTGGCGATCGGGGACGGCCGACGCCGCTGGTGGGCGGCGTATGGCGGGGCGATCGCGCTGGCCGGGGCGGCGAGCCTGTTCGCGCTGCTGTTGCTGGCGGCGCACGCTGTCACGCTCCTGCTGGCCCGGGCCAGGGGGCGGGCGGTTCCCGGCGGCACAATTCGGCCGCTGCGCTGGCTGGCCGCCTCCGCGGCAGCGATCGCCGTGTTGTCACCGCTGATCGTCCTCGGCTACCGCCAGGACGGCACGCTCGGCTGGGTGTCTCGGCCCGGCCTGGGCACGGTGGACAGCCTGGTCACCGACTTCGTCGGCTCCCGGCCGCTGGTCGCGCTGGTGGTGGCCCTGGCCGGGTGCGGCTTCGCGCTGCGCCTGGCCACG
>JASIJN010000066.1 GCA_030050125.1 Streptosporangiaceae bacterium
GTCTGTTAGAACATAGGGCCGAACTTTGATTCGATCGACTTGCTGGCGTACGCGAATTAGAGCCAATTCCCATTGATCTTGTTGCCAGCGAGCGCGGATCCTGAGAGCAAGCAGCAAATTATGCAATTCCGATGGTTGAGGCAGGAGTCGGGCATTCAAGAAGTCGCGCACCATCTCCGGGCTCATGTTGGCCTCGAGCGCGAGCTTAGGTATGGTCATGTTCAAATAGCTGCGCAGTTCATCGAGCGCCCCGCCGAATTCCTCCATCGTGTTGAGAGAACCTGGACTAGAGATGTCGTCAGGCGGAGGCTCGTACGTCATCGCGGCTCCCGGGGTGCGGGTAAATTTCCTTCTGCCCGCCGTCCGGCCGGCTCGCGTTCGAGACTTATCATACTGAATCAGGCCTTTTGGGTGGCGTCGTATCGGCGCTAAGTTCGGACAAGCTGGCGCTGAGCTCCGCTGCCCGCGCGGCAACTCAAGCGCGGCGGTAGATGCGGTGATCCGGGGACGCATGAACGACCATGACCCAGGAACTGCTCAGCTACAACCACCCAACCTCGGCCCGGACCCCGGGCACCGAGCCGTTCAGCCGACGAAGATGCGGCGGCCGGTGACCATGCGCGGCGTCAGGCAGACCTGACGGACCCTGACCCCTCCGGCCCATGGCTCCACGGCGGCGGCCTCGTCCGCCATGTCGGTGACCGCGGCCCGGCCCCGCAGCAGGACGCTCCACCCCTCGCTTTGCGCGTCATCGATGTGATCGACCTCGAAGCTCGCCGGGCAGCCCCCGGCGCCCTGGCCGACCGTGCTGTCAAGAAGGCTTCCCCGCCTGGTCCGCAAGACCAGCCCGCGGTCCCGGACGATGTAGTTCAGCGGGTGCACGTGCGGCAGGTTGTCCGGCTCGGCCAGGAAGGCGATGCGGCCGACACCGTGGTCATCGAGCAGGCGCCAGCACTCCGGCTCCGTCAGCACGTCGAGGCTGGGTTGGCGGCCCGAGAATCCCGGCGGCACGTCGGCGTCCGAGCCCAGCAGCGAGTAGTCAGGCAGGTCGAGAGCGTACGCCAGGCGCAGCACGATCTCGGCCCGCACCGAGGTCGGCTTCTCCTCTATATAGGCAACGACCGGTTCGTTGAGCCCGGCCCGGTCCGCAACCTCGGCCCTGGTCAGGCCGAGTTCCTCGCGCCGGTGGCGCACCCGCCGCCCGAGATCTCCCGATTGGTTCCCCAAGGCATCCACCGCTGCTCCCCCCTTGCTGCCAGCGGCCGCCGCCAACGGCGGCGGCGCGCCACGAGCCCAGCCGTCCCCGAGATCAGGGTCTCAAGGCCCCTACCCGGCCGGGTGGCTCCTCACCCGCGCGGCATCCCCGGACCCCCGTCGATGGTTGATCGGATCGGCGTTCGCGACTTGGATGTAACGTGCCCACGGCGCGCGCGTGCGGCCGAGGGAGACAGGCACGACCGGTCCCCGGGCCGGCCCGAGATCGGGCACCACGGTTGGAGGCTGTCATCGCGTTAAAGGCAGTGATCCTGGTCGAAGGGGCGAGCGACCGTGCCGCGCTGGAGGCGCTGGCCGACCGGCGCGGCCGCCGCCTGGCCGCCGAGGGGATCTGCGTCATGGCCATGGGCGGCGCGACGAACATCGGCCGCTTCCTGGACCGGTTCGGCCCGCGCGGACTCGACCTCAGGCTGGCCGGCCTGTGTGACGCCGGCGAAGAGAGCTGCTTTCGCCGCGCTCTCGAAGGCGCCGGGCTGGGCCGCGGCCTGTCCCGCGCCGACATGAACGCCCTGGGCTTTCACGTGTGCGTCGCCGACCTGGAGGACGAGTTGATCCGGGCGCTGGGCACCGCGGCGGTCCTGCGCGTCATTCAGGCCCAGGGCGAGCTCCGGTCTTTCCGCATCCTGCAGCAGCAGCCCGCGCAGCGCCGGCAAGGCACCGAGCGGCAGCTGCACCGGTTCATGGGGACCCGGTCCGGCCGGAAGAGCCGGTACGCGCGCCTGCTCACGGCCGCGCTGGACCGCGACCAGGTCCCCCGGCCGCTGGACCGGGTACTCGCCCACGTCTGAGGGGGTCATGCTCCGGCTGCTGGCCAGCCCAACTCGGCCTCGCCCCGCGGCGCACGCACCAGGAGGCCGCCGCCGACCAGGGAGCCAGTATCGGACGTGCCCGAAACCCGAATTGCGCCGACCGATATCCGATCAAGCCCGAAGGCCGGTGGCAGGGCCGCCCGAGACCTTCTGCGTGGCCGGACAATCAGGGCATATCGGGGCACGTTCAGCTTCCAGTGATCTTGGTTCCGGGCCGCTGAATAGTGTCGACGGTCCGGCGCTGCTCAAACAACGACAGCGACGGCGCCGTCCACACTAATGGGCCCGGAAAGGAACGACCCCGGACCGGAAAGGAACGACCCCGGCCCGGAAAGGAACGGCTTTCAACGGCCGGCAACGCCGAAGACGAGCGCTTCGATCACGAGCCCGTGCTGAACCGCTCATTGACCTGCCCGGCGGTGAGCCCGAAGTCGGACAGCGCGTACCGGTGCGGGGCGCGGGCGCCGGTCCCGGCGCTCTCGGCGGCCAGCGCGCGCATCGCGTCCGCGGCCCGGCCGCCGAGCGTCAGGCCGAACCGGCCGTAGACCGACTCGATCGTGGCCAACGGGTCGGCGGTGAACTCGGCGTACTCCACATCGCAGAACCGGGCCGGGTCGTGCCGGGCGCGCGCGGCGGTGAACAGCTCCAGTCCGCGCGCCCACAGCTCCAGCTGGTCCCGCCCGATCACCTCGCCGGTGAACGTGGCCGACCATCCCCGGGACGCCTGGGAGGCCAGGCTGCACACCGACGCGATCGTGGTGGCGGGCTCCCGGTGGGTCTGGATGACCAGCGCGTCCGGGTACACGGCGAGCAGCGCGTCGAGCGCGAACAGGTGGCTTGGGTTCTTCAGCACCCACCGCAGGCCGGCGTCGGGAAGCCCGATGAGCTGGAGGTTCCGCCGGTGCCTGCGGTACGCCCCGGTCCAGTCCTGACCGCTCAGCCAGCGGCTGTAGGTGGGCAGATGGGCCAGGCATTCATACGAGATTGAACGCGACGACTGCCGCAGCAGCTGCCAGCATTCCTCGACCTGGTCGGCCGCCATGAAGTGCACGCCCATGAACTCCGGATGCTCGACATGGTGCCGGTCGAAGCCCGCCTGGATCATCTGGTAGACCGGGTTGGCCGCCCAGGTGTCCCGGGGCGGCCGGGGCCCCGGCGCCTGGGTCAGCCACATCTCCAGGCCCTGGTGCGCCGGGTCGGCGGTGAGCAGCCGGTGCAGCGCGGTGGTGCCGGTCCGCGGCAGCCCGGTGACGAAGATCGGGCGCTCGACGGCGACACCGGCGTAGTCCGGCCAGGCGGCCCACGCCGCCTCGCTGAGCAGCCGGGCCACCAGGGCACCGCGCAGGAACGAACGCTTGACCCGGCGGCCCAGCGGGGTCAGCCCGGCGTCCCTGGCGTAGGACTCCAGCAGCACGGCCAGGCCGTCGCGGTAGTCGTCGGCGCCGAAGTCGGCCAGTCCGGTGATCTTGGAGGCCGAGGCGTGCAGGTCGGCGACGGTGCCGACGTCGTCGCCGCTCATCGGTACCGGTCGCTGACCATCGGCGGTCAGTGGTGGAACTCGCCGCAGTTGACGTCGAGGCACTGGCCGGTGATCGCGCGGGCCATCTGCGAGGCCAGGAACACCACGGCGTCCGCGACCTCGTCGGGTTCCGGCAGCCGGCGCAGGTCGATGGCGGCCGCGGTCTCGTCGTAGACCTGCTGGACGCTCACCCCGCGCTGCTTGGCCACCTGGCCGAAGTACCACTTGAGCGACCCGGCCCAGATGTAGCCGGGGGCGACGGAGTTGACCCGGATGCCCCGCGGCCCGAGCTCGGTGGCCAGGCTCTGGGCCAGGGCCAGGAGCGCGGCCTTGGCCATCTTGTACGGCCCGAACGTCAGCCGGGAATGGCGCAGCACCGCGGAGTTGACCATCACCACCGAGCCGCGGCTCGCGGCCAGGGCCTCGGTGAACAGCCGGGTCATCCGCAGCGCCCCGAGCGCGCTGGTCTCGAAACCGATCCGGACCGCGGCCAGGTCGACGCCGGCCAGGTCGGTGATCGGCGGGACCGCGAACGCGTTGTTCACCAGCGCGTCCACCCGGCCGAACGCGTCGAGCGCGATCCCGGGCAGGTCGGCGGCCAGGGCGTCGTCGGTCACGTCGGTGACCGCGGTCACCGCCCGCCGCCCCATGGCCGTGATCTGCGCCGCCGTCTCCTTGGACCAGCGTTCGGTCCGGGCGGCCAGCACCACGTCCGCGCCGGCCCGCGCGCTCCGCAGCGCGATCGCGCGGCCGAGCCCGGGGCCCACCCCGCAGACCACAACGACCTTGTCCTCCAGCAACATCAGCCGAGCATCCTCTCGGCCACGGCGGCCTGGCGCGCGGCGATCCTGGCCGCGAACTCCGCGGGCGTGGCCCGCGCTTGCCCGTAGTACGGCAGCGCGCCGGGCAGGCCGTCGAACGGCACCACCTCGACCAGGGGGCCGTCCTCCGGTCCGAGGTCGCGGGCCAGCCGCTGCCAGCGGATCTGCACGTAGCCGCGGGCGTGCCCGGTCTGCTCCAGCCAGTTGGCCAGGCCGGGGTCGCGCTCGCTGATCACGAAGCGGATCCGGCCGTCCGGGTCGATCCGGGCCTGGTCCGCGGTGAGGCTGGTCTGGTGGTTGATGTAGTCCAGCGAGACGTACCACAGGCTGCCGAGCTGGATGCCCTGGTACGGCGCGATGGTCTTGGCCGCGGCCGGCACGGTGACGATCATCGCCTGGCCGTCGCCGAGGTCGTAGTGCCCGGCCGAGGAGAACTGGGTGGCCAGCCCGCCAGGCGTGGGCCGGGGCGCGGTCATGGTGTTCACCGGCAGGTTCAGGTAGAACCACTCGGGAAAGGCGAGGAACGTCCGCAGCCGGGACAGCAGGATCTTGCCCGCGACCCGGTAGCGCCTGGCTGCCGCGCCCGGATCGGCCGCGGGCGGGGCCGACCCCCGGCGGTCGGCGCGGCAGATGCTGATCGTCCCGCGCCGCTCGCGGGCCCAGTCGCTGTACACCTCGCGGACCAGCAGCATGGCCGCGCCCGGGCCGAGGGTCACGTAGCCGGGCCCCGGATCGGGCCGGGCCGGGCCGAACCGGAGCTGGAACGTCCCGTCGGCGGCCACCTCGATCTCCCGGTCATCGAACGCGGTCAGGCTGTCCGGCACCTCGACCGGGGAGTAGTCGCCGTCCAGCACCTGGAAGCTCAGGTCGGCGGTGCTGCCGCGGCAGC
>JASIJN010000067.1 GCA_030050125.1 Streptosporangiaceae bacterium
GGCTGCGCGCGCGTCGGCCGCGGCCGACTGCATGTCGGCCAGCTGGCGGCGCAGTGCCGCGATCTCCACATCGCGCTCGGTCACCGTCCGCGCGACCTTGTTCAGCGCCTCGTCGGTAGCCCGCATGTCGTATCCCCACAGCGCCGCGGGCGGGCGCAGCAGTGCTACGTCGGCGGCGGTCACGATGTCGTTGTCCAGCGGCCGGACATCGGCGGCCGACGGCGCCATCTCCCCGCCGCGGCCCATGGCGACCACGATCAGGGCGCCGAGGATAGCCACGGCCATGACAACCAGCACGACAAGGAGTACCAACACACAAGAATCGTGCCATGCCCGAACCCGAGTTGGGGTGTCCAGAAGGCCCGGATCATGTGACCGAGCCGCTACCGTCCGATACCTCACGCTGACGGGCGTCCGATACGTCCTGCTGATGGGCTTCCTTGATGATCTGGATCACTTCGTCGGGATCGTCGGCGATCCGGAACAGCTCGGGGTCGGCGGCGGAGACCTTGCCCTGGGCCAGCAACGTCCCGTGTATCCACGAGGTAAGGCCCGACCAGTAGTCGCTGTCGACCAGGACGATGGGGAACTTGGTGATCTTGCCCGTCTGGACCAGCGTGAGCGCCTCGAACAGCTCGTCCAGGGTGCCGAACCCGCCCGGCAGTACCACGAACGCCTGCGAGTACTTGATGAACACCGTCTTGCGGACGAAGAAGTACCGGAACTCCAGGCCGATGTCGACGTAATCGTTGAGGCCCTGCTCCAGCGGCAGCTCGATGCCCAGCCCGACCGACACGCCGTTGGCGCTCACCGCGCCCCGGTTGGCGGCCTCCATGATCCCGGGGCCGCCCCCGGTGATCACCGCGTAGCCGGCCGCGGCCAGGCCCGCGCCGATCCGCTCGGCGCGCTCGTAGTCGACGCTCCCCGGTGCCGTCCGGGCCGACCCGAACACGGCGACGGCCGGGCCCAGCTCGGACAGCAGCCCGAACCCCTCGACGAACTCGGCCTGGATGCGCAGGACCCGCCACGGGTCGGTGTGCACCCAGTCGCTGGGACCGCGCCGGTCGAGCAGCCGCTGGTCGGTGGTGGTCTTCGGGATGTGCTTGCCGCGCAAGGTCGCTGGTCCCTGGCGGCGCAGGCGACGGTGCGGCTCGGGTTGGGCGTTCACGATCCCATAAGGTAGCTGGCCGGGCCAGTGACGCGGACCGGGTGCCGGCCGGCCGTCGCGGCTGTATCGCGCGCCGGGCAGCGGGTAACTTCGGTGTGTGCCCACTACGCGCCGCAGGCGTCGCGGAATCTCCGGTGTCAGCCTGCTGATCGCGGTGGTTGTGGTTCTTGGGTTGTATGTGGCGTTTCGCAGCGTCGCGCCGCTGTTGCAGGGGAGCGACTGCACCGCGGCGGGCGACGGCCAGGACATCGCGCTGAACCCCGGGCAGGCCAGCGACGCGGCCACGATCGCGGGCGTCGCGCAGCGGGACGGGCTGCCGCCCAGGGCGGTCACCGTGGCCTACGCGGCGGCCCTTCAGGAGTCGAAGCTGGAGAACCTGCCCTACGGGGACCGCGACTCGGTCGGGGTGTTCCAGCAGCGGCCGTCGCAGGGCTGGGGACCGCGCAGCGATCTGGAAAATCCGGTATACGCGACGTCAAAGTTCTTCGGCGCCCTGGCCAGGATTCCCGGCTATCAGCGGATGCCGATATATCAAGCGGCACAGGCGGTACAGCATAGCGCCGACGGATTTGCCTATGAGCCACATCAGGCGGTGGCCGCGAGCCTGACCACCGCCTTCACCGGGCAGGAGCCGCACGCGGTCTGGTGCTGGTACCGGCCGGAGATCAGCGGAAGGGCCAGGGTCGGAGCCGCCGTCGAGGGGCTGGCGCAGACATTCGGCCCGCAATCGGCCCGCGCCACGCCCGATCCCGGCCTGATCGTGCAGGTCGGGGGCACTCGGCAGGGCTGGACGATGGCGGCCTGGCTGGTGTCGCACGCCCAGCAGTACCACATCGCTGACGTGCGGTATGCCGGCTACCAATGGACGGCGGCCGACGGCGCCGAAGGATGGGCTCGAACAGTTTCTCCGGCTCCGCCGGGGAGCGTGGAGGTTGGCTGATAGCCTGCGATCCGTGGGGACGGAAAAGGAGCAAGTAACGTGACGTACATCATCACCCAGTCCTGCGTTGATTTGTTGGACAAGACATGCATCGAGGAGTGTCCCGTAGATTGCATCTACGAGGGCGAGCGCATGCTGTACATCCACCCGGACGAGTGCGTCGACTGCGGCGCCTGTGAGCCGGTCTGCCCGGTCGAAGCGATCTACTACGAAGACGACGTGCCCGCCCAGTGGAAGGACTTCTACCGGGCCAACGTCGACTTCTTCGAGGACATCGGGTCGCCGGGCGGTGCGTCCAAGGTCGGCAAGATCCATAAGGATCATCCGCTGGTGGCGGCGCTGCCGCCGCAGCCGCACTGATCTTGGCCGCTGACCGGGGGACCCGGGTGCCGACTCTCGCTGCCCGCCTGCCCCGGTTTCCCTGGGACGTGCTGGCGCCGCACAAGGCCACGGCGCTCGCTCACCCCGGCGGCATCGTCGACCTGTCGGTCGGGACGCCGGTGGATCCCGTTCCTGCCACGGCGCGCGAGGCGCTGGCGGCTGCGTCGGATGCCCACGGCTACCCGGCGACCGCCGGCACTCGCGCGCTCCGGCAGGCGGCGGCAGACTGGCTGGCGCGCCGGCACGGGGTCAGCGTCGACCCCGAGGCCGTGCTCCCGGTCATCGGGACCAAGGAACTGATCGCGGGCCTGCCCACGCTGCTCGGCTGCGGCCCGGGCGACGTGGTCGTGTACCCCGAGCTCGCCTACCCCACCTATGACGTCGGCGCGCGGCTGGCCGGGGCCAGGCCGGTGGCCGCGGACGGGGTCGTGTCGATCGGCCCCGGCCCGGCGGCGCTGTGGTGGCTGAACTCGCCGTCCAACCCGACGGGCCAGGTGCTGCCCGCCGGGCACCTGCGCAAGGTCGTGGGGTGGGCCCGCGAGCGCGGCACCCTGGTCGCGTCGGACGAGTGCTACATCGAGCTGGGCTGGGAGGACCAGCCGGTCTCGGTGCTGCACCCGGACGCCTGCGGCGGGTCGCACGCGGGCCTGCTCGCGGTGCACTCGCTGTCGAAGCGCTCCAACATGGCCGGATACCGGGCCGGGTTCGTGACCGGCGACCCCGCGCTCGTCGCCGAACTGCTCGAGATCCGCAAGCACGCCGGGATGATCGTGCCCGGGCCGGTCCAGGCGGCGGTCGCGGCCGCGCTGAACGACGACGCCCACGCCGACGCGCAGAAGGCCCGCTACGCCGCGCGCCGGGACGTGCTCCGCCCGGCCCTGGAGGCGGCAGGCTGGGCCGTGGAGCACTCCCGCGCCGGGCTCTACCTGTGGGCCGCGCACCCCGAGCGCGACGGCTGGGAGTCGGTGGCCCTGCTGGCCGAGGCCGGGATCCTGGTCGCGCCCGGCTCGTTCTACGGCGCATCGGGCGGCCGGCATATCCGGGTGGCGCTCACCGCCACCGACGAGCGGATCGCCGCCGCGGCCGCCCGCCTGTCCGCTCTGGCCTGACGTCGGCCTCCGGCCGCGCCGGGACGCCTGCGGACCCGCCGCTTTCGTAGGCTGGGCGGGTGTTCCAGCTCTATGACACGCGGACCCGGCAGGTCGCTCCGATCCGGCCCGCCCGCGGTCGCACGCTGCGCATGTACACCTGCGGCCCGGCCGTGCAGCGGCCCGCGCACGTCGGCAGCCTGCGCTCCTGCCTGCTCGCCGACCTGATCCGGCGCAACGCCGAGCACCGGCACCAGCTGACGGTCCTGGCCTGCCAGAACATCACCGACCCGGGGCATCTCGCCGACGGCCGCGCGCCCGGCAGGTCCTACGAGAGCGCGTTCCTGGCCGACAGCTCCGCGCTCAACCTCCGGCCGGCCGAGAACCTGCCCCGCGCGTCCGACGGCGTGGGCCCGGTGATCGCCATGATCTCCCGCCTGATCGAGGCCGGGCACGCGAACCCGGGCGCCGACGGGTCGGTGTACTTCGACGTCCGGTCCTTCCCCGGCTATGGCGAGCTGTCCGGGCACCGGTCCGGCGAAGACTGGGCGCTGTGGACAGCGGCCGTCCCCGGTCAGGAGCTGACCTGGCCCGCGCCGTGGGGGCCCGGCTCTCCCGGCTGGCACACGGAGTGCTCGGCGCTGTCCCTGCACTACCTCGGCGATGTCATCGACGTCCAGACCGGCGGCATCGACCTGCGCTTCCCGCACCACGAGGACGAGCGGGCCCAGTCGAACTCGGTGACCGGCCACGAGGTGGTGCGGCACTGGGCGCACGGCGAGCACCTGCTGTTCGACGGGCGCGAGATGGCCGACTCCGCCGGCAACGTCGTGTTCCTGTCCGACCTCGGCGATCGCGGCCTTGACCCGCTGGGGCTGCGCCTGGCCTTCCTGGAGCACCGCTACCGGGAGCGGATGAACCTCACCTGGGACGCCCTGCACGCCGCGGACCGGACGCTGCGCCGCTGGCGGGAGCAGACGGCGGACTGGGCGAACTCGCCGAGCAAGCCCATGTGCGCGGAGGTGACCGGCCGGATCGCGGCGGCCTTCGACGACGACCTGGACACGCCTGCGGCGCTGCGGGCGCTGCGCTGGCTGGAGAACGACCCCGGGATCCCGCCGGGCTCGAAGTTCGAGACGTTCGCCTATGCCGATCAGCTGCTCGGCCTGGATCTGGCCCGCGACGTGGGCCGGGCCCCGGTCCGCAGGCCACCGCCGGACGGCGCATAACCCTGTGCCGGAGCGTGCAATGATTCACCATTTTGAACGCTTACGACGCAACGAATCGTGGTAACCGAGCATGATATGCGGGGATGCGGCGCCGTGCCCGCCCTCTTACGCTGGAAATCCGCCGAGATCACCCAGCCCGAGGAGCCGCATGACCGAGACCCCTCGCCCGGGGCGCGCCCGCGCCGCGACCGCCAGGACCTACCTGATGTGCCCGCCCGAGTACTTCACGGTCGAATACGCGATCAATCCGTGGATGGACCCGGACCGCCCGGCCGATGCCGTTCTCGCCCTGCGCCAGTGGCAGTGCCTGAGGGACGCGTTCCTGCGCCTGGGCCATACCGTGCACACCATCGATCCGCTGCCCGGCCTGCCGGACATGGTGTTCGCGGCCAACGGCGCGACCGTGATCGGCGGCAAGGTCCTTGGCGCGCGCTTCCGTTACCCGCAGCGGGCGGCGGAGGGCGCCGCGTACCTCGGCTGGTTCGCCGAGAGCGGCTACCAGACCACCGAGCCGCCGCTGGTGAACGAGGGCCAGGGCGACATCGTCTTCGACGGCCGGGCGATCCTGGCCGGCCACGGCTTTCGCACCGACGAGAGCATCGTGCCCCAGCTCGAGGCGCTCTACGGCCTGCCGGTGCTCAGCCTCCGGCTGGTCGACCCGCGCTTCTACCACCTGGATACCGCGCTGTGCGTGCTGGACGCCAACACCGCCGCCTACTACCCGGCAGCGTTCGACGATTCCAGTCGTGCGGCCCTGACCAGCCACTTCACCGAGCTGATCGAGGCCAAGGACGAGGATGCCGAGGTGCTGGGCCTGAACGCGGTCAGCGACGGCCGGCACGTGGTGATGGCCGAGCAGGCCGCCGGCCTGGCCACCAGCCTCGCGGAGAAGGGCTTCGAGCCGGTGCGGGTCGACATGTCAGAATTCCTCAAGGCGGGAGGTGGTCCGAAGTGCTGCACGCTCGAATTCCATGCGGGTGCGCCCGGCCCCTCCGAAACCGATCAACTTTGCTGAAAACGATCCACCCCGCTGGAACCGACGCCTCCAGGAGCTGCACATGACCGGTAGCGACGCAACATCGGCGGCTGACCGGCTGCGGGCACAGGCCGCGGCCCACGGCGCGCACAACTATCATCCGCTGCCGGTCGTGATCGCCGAGGCAGAGGGCGCCTGGGTCACGGATGTCCACGGCCGTCGCTATCTGGACCTGCTCGCGGCGTACTCGGCGATCAATTTCGGGCACCGCCACCCCCGTCTGGTGGCCGCCGCGCAGCGGCAGCTGGAGCGGGTGACCCTGGTCAGCCGGGCGTTCGAGCATGACCAGTTCGGGCCGTTCTGCGCCGAGCTGGCGGCGCTGGCCGGCATGCAGATGGTGCTGCCGATGAACACCGGCGCCGAGGCCGTGGAGACCGCGATCAAGACCGCTCGCAAGTGGGGCTACGAGGTCAAGGGCGTGCCCGACGGCGAGGCCGTCATCGTGGCTTTCTCCGGGAACTTCCACGGGCGCACCACCACGATCATCAGCTTCTCCACCGACGAGGACGCCAGGGCCTCGTTCGGGCCGTACACGACGGGATTTACCGTGGTGCCCTACGGCGACCTGGACGCGCTGGCGGCGGCGGTGGACGACCGTGTGGTCGCCGTCCTGGTCGAGCCGGTCCAGGGCGAGGCCGGGGTGCTGGTGCCGCCGGCCGGGTTCCTGGCCGGCGTTCGCGAGATCTGCTCCGCGCACGGCGCGCTGATGATCGCCGATGAGATCCAGTCCGGGCTCGGCCGGACCGGCACCACGTTCGCGTGCGAGCACGAGAACGTGGTGCCGGACATGTACGTGCTCGGCAAGGCGCTCGGCGGCGGGATCATCCCGGTGTCCGCTGTGGTGTCCTCGGCCGAGATCCTGGGCGTGTTCCAGCCCGGCCAGCACGGCTCCACGTTCGGCGGCAACCCGATGGCCTGCGCGATCGGGCGCGAGGTGATCGCGATGCTGGCGACGGGCGAGTTCCAGGAGCGCTCGGCCAAGCTCGGGGCGCACATGCACGACCGGCTGGCGGCGCTGCCGCAGAGCCGGGTGCGCGATGTGCGCGGCCGCGGGCTGTGGGCGGGCATCGAGTTCGCGTCGCTGCCGGGACGCCGGGCCTGCGAGCTGCTCGCCGAGCGCGGCATCCTGGCCAAGGACACCCACGGCTCGACGATCAGGCTGGCCCCGCCGCTGGTCATCGAGGAGGAGGACCTGGACTTGGCCCTCGACCGCGTCGAGGAGATCGCCCGCTGACCTGATCGCGGCGGATCCGCCCG
>JASIJN010000538.1 GCA_030050125.1 Streptosporangiaceae bacterium
GTCGGCCGGCGTTCCGGTGCGGGTCAGCAGGCTCGCCCGCCCCGCCGGGCTGTCGGAGCGCATGCGGGGCCGGCCGTCGCCGTTGGACGCCGCGCCGACCACCACCGACACCTGCCCGGTTGGCGGCTCGGTCCCGGAGTCCACCACGTCGGCCACGATGCAGGTGATGTTGTCCGGGCCCCCGCCCCGGATGGCCAGCTCGATGAGCTGAGTAACCGCCTGCTCACGATCGGTGTATCTGGTCAGCGTGTCGCGCAGCGTGTCCTCGCTGACCACGTCGGACAGCCCATCGGAGCAGAGCAGGTATCTGTCGCCAGCCTCGGCCTCGATGATGGACAGGTCGGGCTCGGCCTCGGTGCCGCTCTGCAGCGCGCGCATCACCAGGGAGCGCTGCGGGTGCGTGGCCGCCTGGGCCGGGCTGAGCCGGCCGTCGTCGACCAGCGACTGGACCAGGGTGTGATCCCGGGTGATCTGGTGGAACTCGCCTTGGCGCAACAGGTAGGCGCGCGAGTCGCCGATGTGGCAGACGGCGACCGTGCTGCCCGACCAGAGCAGCGCGGTCAGCGTGGTGCCCATCCCCTCCACGGACGGGTCCTCCACGCTCATCTCGTGCAGCGTGTTGTTGGCCGACGCGACCGCCGCGGCGAGCGCGTCGAGCAGGTGGTCCGCGGGTACGTCGGAGTCCAGGCCGGTCAGGGCGGAGATCGCGACGGAACTGGCGACCTCGCCGGCGGCATGACCCCCCATGCCGTCTGCGATCGCGAGCAAGTGCGGGCCCGCGTACGCCGAGTCCTCGTTTCCCTCGCGGAGGAGGCCGACGTCCGAGCGGATCGCGTATCGGAGTGCAAGTGTCATCTGCGCAGTTCCAGGACGGTCTTACCGATGCGTATCGGCACGCCGACCGGTACCGGCGTCGGCTGGGTTACCTTCTGACGGTCGAGGTAGGTGCCGTTGGTTGAGCCGAGATCCTCGACAATCCACTGACCATCCTGCGGGAACAGCCGGGCATGCCGGGTCGAAGCGTAGTCATCGTTGAGTACCAATGTGGCATCATTCGCGCGGCCGATGGTGATCTGCTGATCAGACAGGCCGAGGGAGGTGCCGGCCAGTGTCCCGGCGGTGACCAGAAGTTGCTGCGGCGTCGAGCGCTGGTTCCGGCTGGGCCGCGGGGCCCGCGGGGGCTTGGCCGGCGGCGGTGGCCCGGGCCGGGACGCTCGCTGCCTGCGGGCCTGCCGGCGGGATGGGGACGCGGCCGAGCCGAACATGTCGGTCCGCACCACGCCCACCGCGGCGATCACGAACAGCCACAGGACGGCCAGGAACGCGAGCCTGATGAGCGTGAGCGTGAGCGCGTTCATCGGGTCATGCCTTTGCTGCCCTCTGCTGGTCGGTGGCTGACGGTGCCCGGGCCGGGTCAGCCTGTCGTCGTGATGCTGCGGTCGTGCGGTCGTGCGATGTCAGTAGATACCGTCCCTGCGGAAGACGAGGGTGGTTCGTCCGAGCGTCACCCGCGTGCCGTCGGAGAGGGCCACCCGCCGGACCGGCTGGCCGTTGACGAAGGTGCCGTTGGTGGAGCCGAGGTCGACGAGGACGACCTCCCCGTCCTCCACCCGAAGCTCGGCATGGTGGCGCGAGACGCCCGGATCGACCAGCCGCAGATCGCAGTCGGTGCCCCGGCCCAGGATGGTCAGCGGCGCGCTGAGCTCGTAGGTGCGCTGGCTGTTGCCGTCCGCGCCCGGCTCCGGCCCGGACACCAGCAGCCGCGGCGTCCCGGCGAAGCCGCCGGACGGGCGCGGCAGATCGCTGGCCGGCCGGCGGATCTCGCCGTCCTCGACGGTGGTGCCGCGGATGACGCCGGACCGGATCCGGAACGTGCCGGTGGTGAGGTCAGGGACGCCCTCGAACCGCATCCGGACCGGGCCGACGAACGAGTACCCCTGCTCCCTGGCGTGCTCGCGCGCGAGTGTCGCGAGCTCGATGCCAAGGCTGTCCGCGTAGACCTCGAGGCGCTCGTAGTCCGAGTCCGCCAGCTCCACGACGAAGTCGTTGGGAACCAGCGTCCGGCCCTGGGCCACGATGGCGGCGCGGTCATCCATTTCTCGCTGCACCGCGCTGGCAATCTCCACCGGCTGCAGCTCCGATTTGAACGCCCGCGCGAAGGCACCCTCGACCATCCCCTCGAGTCTGCGCTCGAAACTTTGCAGAACTCCCACCGGGTACCCCCTCTCCCTCCTCGTGCGTGCTCGCATCCGATCGTATCGGCGACGCGGCATTGCTCGCGGACGTGCTAACCTGACTCCCTGCCCAGGGCGGGTGGCGGAACGGCAGACGCGCACGGTTCAGGTCCGTGTGTCCGAGAGGACGTGAGGGTTCAAATCCCTCCTCGCCCACGTCGCTGCGGTCAGCTCCTCCCAACCCGGTGAGGTCGCTGGCCGCAGCTTAGGCGCCTGGCGGATTTCTTGCCACCGAACGCGGGCCTCACCCGGCCGGTTCGGCTCGCAGCGCGACGCCCGCGGCGACGAGCGCTATGCCTATGATCTCCGGCGGCCGTGGCACCTGGTGCAGCACGATCACGCCGATGATCGTGGCGCTGGCCGGCAGCAGCGACATCAGCAGGGCGAAGGCCGCCCGCGGCAGCCGGGCCATCGCGAGCTGATCGGTCACGTACGGGATGACCGACGAGCAGACGCCAACGCCGCAACCGGCGCCGAGCAGCAGCGGGCGGGTGAACGCGATGGCGGCCGCGGCGATCCCGGCCGGGGTGATCGCGACCGTGGCGATCAGCATCGCCGTCGCCAGCCGGTCGATGCCGGTGCCGCCTCCGTCGGCGGCGATGCGGTGCCCGAGCACGATGTAGAGGGCAAAGAGGCCGCAGTTGGCCAGCGAGAACGCCAGGCCGACCGCCTGGCCGGTGATCTGGACCTCGGTGAGCAGGCAAACGCCCGCCACGGCCAGCCCGAAGGCCGCGGCGTTGCGCCTGGTCCGCACGCCCAGGGCGGCCAGCACGACCGGGCCGAGGAATTCCATGGCGCCGACGGTGGCCAGCGGGATCCGCGCGATCGCCAGGTAGAAGCAGGCGTTCATGGCGGCCAGGACGATCCCGAACGCCAGCAGCAGCCGCCGGGTACTCGCCGTGCTGGCCCGCCACCGCCGCCACAGCCGGCCCGGGCGGCGCCACAGCGCGAAGATCGCCGCCGCGGCGGCGATCCGGATCCAGGCGACCCCGAGCGGCGCGACCCGGGCGAACAAGAGCACGGCCAGGGCCGGGCCAAGGTAATGAAACACCGCGCTGACCAGGAAATAGGCATGCGGCGGCAGGCGGCGTCCGCGGGCTGCCTGCCGCGGCGTGCTCCGATCACCACAGCCCGCCGGGGCGTCGGCGGCCGGATCGCCCGGTAGCGTGGCGCGGCGAAATGCTGGCATGGACCGATACTTGACGGCATCGCGCGTAACCTGCATGGGTAGCCGAAGGCCTGGAGGCGCAGATGCCTAACAAACGTCAGCCAAGGCCGTCAATTCGCGAGGATATTCCAGGCACTCTCCTGGCCGATGCGGTCAACCGGCGGATCCTGGCCGAGATGCAGTGCGAGCCGAGGATCACGATGACGGAGCTGGGCCGCCGGGTCGGCCTCTCGCCTCCGGCGGTCACCGAGCGGGTGCAGCGGCTCGAGCGCTCGGGCGTGATCGCCGGTTACCGCCTGGAGCTCGACCCGGCGGCGCTCGGCTTCCCGGCATCCGCCTATGTGCGGATCCGGCCCGGCCCGGGACAGCTGCGCCGGATCGCGGAGCTGGCTGCCGCGATCCCCGAGGTCACCGAGTGCCATCGGATCACCGGGGAGGACTGCTTCATCATGCGCGTTCACGCGACCGGGCTGGACCAGTTCGAGGCGGTGCTCGACAGGTTCCTGATGCACGGCCAGACCACCAGCTCGATCGTGCAGTCGACCGTCGTCCCGGCCCGCGCACTCCCGCTGCCCGCCGGCCCGGTCGGCCGCCCCGCGGCGAGCCGGTGACCGCCAGGCCCGGAACTCGCGCCCGCGCACTGGCCGGGACCAGGCAGAATCGACAACGTGCCGGAACTACCCGAGGTGGAGGCCCTGGCCGCGGACCTGAGAGAACGGGCCGCGGGCCGGATTATCGACCGAGCGGACGTCGCCGAGATCTCCGTGCTGAAGACGTATGACCCGCAGCTGACCGCGCTGCGCGGCCGGACCATCAGCCAGGCCCGGCGTTACGGGAAATTTCTCGACCTGGTCGCCGAGCCGGCCCCGGGCGGCGCGCCTGCCGGAGGGCCGGACGGCCCGCTGCACCTGGTCATGCACCTGGCCCGGGCGGGCTGGCTGCGCTGGCGGGATAGCCTGCCTGATCAGCCGCCGCGCCCGGGCAAGGGGCCGCTGGCATTCCGGCTCCGGTTCGCCGACGGGGCGGGCTTTGACCTGACCGAGGCGGGCACTCGCAAGCGGCTGGCGGTGTACCTGGTCACCGAGCCGACGGCGGTTCCCGGCATCGCCTCGCTCGGGCCCGATCCGCTCGACCCGGCCTTCACCCCTGAGGTCCTGGCCGGCATCCTGGCCGGGCGCCGCACGCAGATCAAGGGCCTGCTCAGGGACCAGGGGGTGATCGCCGGCATTGGCAACGCCTACTCCGACGAGATCCTGCACGCGGCCAGGATGTCGCCGTTCCGGCTGGCAGCCAGCCTGAGCCCGGACGAGGTCGCGGAGTTGCACGCGGTGATCGTCGGCACGCTCCGCGAGGCGATCGCCAGGTCGGACGGGCTGGCCGCCAGTGACTTGAAGAAGGAAAAGAAGGCGGGCCTGCGGGTGCACGCGCGGGCGGGACAGCCCTGCCCGGTGTGCGACGACACCATCCGGGAGGTGTCGTTCGCCGACTCCGCGCTGCAGTACTGCCCCACCTGCCAGACCGGCGGCAAGCCCCTGGCCGACCGCCGGATGTCCCGCCTGCTCAAATAACTTCGCGCGCCGCGGATGCGGGCCGCTCAGTTGAAGATCTGGCCGATCTTGGCCCAGCGAGCCAGGTCGCACCCGCCCTCGGTGATCGTCATGTCGACGTGCTGGCCGAAGTAGGTGCCCTTGACGATCGCGGTCTTCGTGCCGACCAGGATCATCGGGCAGACGACCCCCTTGGGAATCGGCGCGAACGGGTTCTTCGTCCGCAGCAGCGTGGCGCAGGCGGCGGCGGGGTCGGGGTGAGTGCCGCCCACCGGGTCGCAGCGCAGCGTCCACTGCTTGGCCGGGGTGCCCGGAGCGCCGCTGACCTTGATGTCCAAAGACACCTTCGGTGCCGCGCCGCCCGGCGCCGACGCGCCCGAGGGAGCCGGGGCGCTGCCGCAGGCGGTGGCTGCGGCCACGCAGAACGCGGCGATCATCAGATACCGGGCGCGGCCGGGCGCCCGAAGCACGTGTGGCCTCATGCCCCTTGGACGCCGGCTCCGCGCGCGCGGTTCCGTCCCGGTTCGGTGCGGGTTCGGGAGGGCGTGGTCGCGGCATGGCCGCGTCGTCGTCACGCCATGGCTGTGTCGTGGCCGCGGATTCACCCGCTGCTGCCCGACTTGGGGCTATTTCGCCAGCGGCGTCGGCTTGGCGAAACCCGACCCGGGTTGGCAAGCTCGGGATTTCGTGGACCAGGCAGCGCTCAGCGGTGGGATCATGAGAGCGTGGCCCTGAGGCTGGCGGTGGCAACCGGGCGCGACCGGGAGCGGATCGACGCTACCGCGCGCGCGGTGATCGAGTGTGCCGCCGATGCGATCATCGCGTTCGGCATGGACCGGACCGTCACGCTGTGGAACCCCGCGGCCGAGCGCATGTTCGGCTGGAAGGCCTCCGAGGTCGTGGGCCTGGAGCTGTCGTTCATCCCAGACGAGCTGAAGGCCGAGCACAACGCGGTGCTCGAGCACGTCACCAGCGGCGGCCAGGTCTCGTTCGCCACCCGGAGGATCCGCAAGGACGGCGGCCTGCTGGACCTGCGGATCGACACCAGCGCGCTGGTGAGCAGCACCGGCGAGACGACCGGCTGGGTCAGCGTCTGTCATCAGACCGCCGGCGACGAGGCGGTCAAGCACTACATGGCCGAGCGCGCCCGGGTGGTGCGCCGCCTCGGCGACGTGGTGGCCGATATGAACGCACAGCTGGAGCTGCCGGCCGTGCTGGACCGGATCGCCGCCAGCCTCCGGGAGCTGACCCGGGCCGACGCCGGCGGGTTCGTGCTCATCGAGAAGGACCAGCTGCGCCTGGTCAGCATGGACGGGCTGCCGGCCCGGCTGCGCGGCAGCACCGCCGACCTGACCACGAGCATGGTCGGCGAGCTGATGCGTTCCGGCAAGACCGTGATGATGGCCACCAGCAAGTCGGGCCGTTTCGACAATACGATCTGGTCGGCGCTGCCCGGACTGCACACGGTCGCGCTGAGCCTGTCGCACGTGGCCGGCCGTCCGTACGGGGCCCTGTACGCCCTGTACTCCAGGCGCAAGGTCGGGCATGTCGAGCTGGAGTTGCTCGAGCTGCTGGCCGGGCACGCCAGCGTGGCGCTGTCGAACGCGACCGCGTACGAGGAAGTGGTCCGGCAGCGGGCGCATGAGCGCGCGGTGATCGACGGCAGCGCCGACGGCATCGCGGTCCTGGACGGCGAGGGCCTGGTCCGGCAGTGGAACCCCGCGGCCCATCGGCTGACCGGGGTCTCGGCCGACGCGGCCGTCGGCAAGCCGCCGCCGTTCCCGCTGCCCGAGCCCGGCGCCAAGCTGACCCATAAGCTGGACAGCGGTCCCTGGCTGGACGTGCTGTGCACCGCGCTCGACGGCCGGGACGAGCGCGTCCTCGACTTCCGCGACGTCACGGCGGCCAAGGAGCTCGAGGAGGCCAAGGACCTGTTCCTGGCCACCACCAGCCATGAGCTGCGGACCCCGATCACCGTGGTGCAGGGGTTCGCCAGCACCCTGGCCGACCGCTGGGACAAGCTCAGCGACGCCGACCGGCGCAGCGCCGTGCAGACGATCGCCGACCGGGCGGGCGCGCTGGGGAAGCTGGTGGAGCAGCTTCTGCTCGGCTCCAGGGCGGGAGCAGACCGGCTGGCGGTGAGCAACGCACCGTTCGACCTGGCCGCGCTGCTGCAGGGCGCCGTGGCCGCGTTCCGGCCGCTCTCCGACCGGCACACGCTGACCGCGGACATCCCCGACGGGCTGCCCAAGGCGTTCGGCGACCCGACCGCCACCGATGTCATCGTCGGACAGCTGCTCGAGAACGCGTTCAAGTACTCGCCCGACGGCGGCAAGGTGATCGTGCGGGCGAAGAAGGACGGCGACGAGATCCACGTCCTGGTCGAGGACGAGGGGATCGGCATCCCGCCGGACGACCGCGAGCGGGTGTTCGAGCGGTTCGTGCAGGGCGAGACCGGCGACCGCCGCCGGTTCGGCGGCATCGGGCTGGGGCTGTATATCGTTCGCCAGCTGGCCCGGGCCCAGGACGGCGAGGTGGCGGCCGAGGGCCGCAAGAGCGGGAACGGCACCGTGATGCGGCTGCGGCTGCGCTGTGCGGACGCGGAGGGCAAGGAAACCGCGGCCGCGAAGGCTCCGCCCGCTCCGGCGGCGAAACAGCCCGCAGGAAGCTGACCAGGCGGGCGCCCGGGCCGGCCCGGGGCCTGGCGAGACGCGGACGGGCGCGGGAAGTCAGGTCTTCGCGGGCACGCGGGGATGGATCCGCGCGCCGGTGACGGGGTCGCGCTCGACCGGCGCCCCGCCGGAGGCGGCGATGTAGCGGTCGACGATCTCGATGACGTTCTCGCCCTGGGTCACGATCTGGCCGCGCTCCATCCAGATCACCCGGTTGCAGGTCTGCTCGACCTCTTCCAGGTTGTGCGCGACCAGGAACACCGTGCCGGCTTCCCTGCGCAGTTCCTGAATCCTGGCGTGGCTCTTGACCCGGAACTCGGCATCGCCGGTGGCCAGCGCCTCGTCGACGAGCAGGATGTCCTGGCTCTTGGAGGCCGCGATCGCGAACCGAAGCCGCGAGCCCATGCCGGAGGAGTACGTCTTCATCGGCAGGTCCACGAAGTCGCCCACCCCGGAGAAGTCCACGATGCTCGGGTACTTCTGCTTGGTCTCCCGCTTGGACATGCCCATGGCCAGGCAGCCCAGGACGACGTTGCGCTCGCCGGTGAGGTCGTCGAGCAGCGCGGCGTTGACGCCGAGCAGGGCGGCGTCGCCGTCGGTGTAGACGTTGCCCTGTTCCGGCGGCAGCAGGCCGGCCACGGCCCGCAGCAGCGTGGTCTTGCCGGAGCCGTTCCGGCCGATGACCCCCACGGCGTCGCCGCGGTAGGCCACGAACGACACGCCGCGGATCGCATGCACCTCGCGGATCGAACCCCGGGTCTTGTGGCCCAGGATCCGCAGCAGCGCGGTGGCCGCGGTGCCCCGGTCGCCGCCGGCGCCGAAAACGCGGTAGACGACGTGCAGGTCGTCCACGACCACCATCGGCTCAGCCGCGGCCATACTTCGCCTCCGCCCGCCAGAAGAAGTAGAAGCCAACTACCAGGGCAAGCACCGCCCAGGCTATCCCGTAGAGCCAGTAGTGGTCCGGGTTGGTGATGATGCGGCAGTAGCCGCTGTCCATCTGTTCCTGCACCGTCGCCTTCGCGCCCTTGCCCAGCGTGGCCCATACATGGCAAAGCTGGGCGTTGTACGGCTTGGCTCCGGGCTGGCTCTCCCGCTGGGTCGTCAGCAGGGCCTCGCGCATCAGTGTGATGTAGATGGCCGCCGGGTTGATCTGCAGGATTGCCACGTACTTGCGGGCCACGTCCAGGGTGGTGATCTGGAACAGCACGCCGGATAGGTACAGCCAGGTGCGCGTCAGGAACGGCAGCAGCTGGCTGAAGTCGTTGACGTTCGCGCCCAGCCGCGCGGTCGCGAGGCCGCAGCCGACATTGAAGATCGTCTGCAGCAGCAGCGCCGGGATGGCGAGCAGCCAGTACCAGGTGAGGGGCTCGCCGGTGAGCACCAGGATCACGGCCAGCACCACCAGGGACAGCACCATCTGCTCTAGCTCGATCATCACGTAGGCGAGCGGCAGTGCGGCGCGCGGAAAGCGCAGCGCCCGGATCAGTGGCAGGCTCTCGGTGATCACCGTGGACGTGGTGATGAACGACCGCGACGTGAAGTTGAACACGAAGACGCCGGTGACCAGGAAGTCCAGGTAGTTCGGGATGCCCCGGCTGATATGCAGGAGCAGGCCGAAGACCAGGTAGTAGACGCCCGCGTTGAGCAGCGGGGTGAGCACCTGCCATAGCTGGCCGAGCCTGGCCTCGGTGTACATCGCGATGTTGCGGGCCGTGGCGAAGGCCATGATGAAATGCCGGCGCAGCCAGAGGCTCTGCAGATAGCGGCCGATCGCCGGCCGCTCGGCCGCCGGCCGCAGGCCGTGCGCGGCGGCGAACTCGACCAGCGGCTCACCCGGCAGGTCCGCTGTCGTCGTCCCGGCCCCGTCGGTCGTGACGTGATCGCCGGACGCCAGCTGGCCCGGCGCGCTCAGCCGCCTGTCGTTGCTCACGCCGCCCGGCCTACGCCGCTGTGACGGGCCCGGCGCTGGCACCGCCGCTGCGCCCGTGAGTTGTACAGGGCAACTATCACGCGGCGACTGTACCACTCGCGTGGTTGTGCGGTACAACTGTTGTCGTGGGCAACGTACCGGATGACGCCGAGCTGGCGCGGCTGCTGGCTCAGTTGCTGCGCCTGGTGACCCCGGCGGCCCACGGGGAAGGATCCGTCACCGGCGGCGGGTCCGGGGACGGCGCCTCCGGCG
>JASIJN010000539.1 GCA_030050125.1 Streptosporangiaceae bacterium
GGCCGCGGGCCCGTGCCCGTGCCCGGCCATGCCGAGCGCGAGGCCGGACATGTGCCGCCAGCTGCTGAGCACCCAGATGCCGCACACCAGCATGACGACGAACCCGCCCACGGCGAGCCAGACGATCGGCAACACGACACCCGCCGCAACCATGCCCGCGCCGACAGCGAAGCCGGAGGCCGCCTGAACCACCCGGCGCTTGTAGTGCACGCGGGGATCGCTGGCACGTACTAGACGGCCCAGCCTCCGATTCTCCCTGTAGAGCGCCTGCTCGATCTGCTCGAGCTGACGCTGCTCATGCTCAGAGAGCGGCACGACGCCTCCCATGGAACCCGGGGGGTGGGGTGACTTTCACCTCACTTACATACCTGGTTCATTTCCCAGAATACGAGCCTCTCTATACCCCTTGGAAGGGGCCGGCCGGCTGCCGGGTTCAGCGGGGCCGTCGCGATCCGCCGGGACCAGAGTGGCCGGCCGCACCGCGTCGCTGCCAAACCGGCTCGCGATCCGGTCCACCGCCCGCTCCGCCTCGCGCCAGGAGACCGGCCGCTCGTCGAACGCCAGCTGCGTGGCCGCACCGGACACCGGGACCAGGCCGTTGGCCCGGACGCCGACGAGCCGCAGCCGGGCCGCGGCGTCCAGCCCGGCCGCGGCGTACAGCTCGCACGCCACCGCGTAGATCTGCTGGGCCACGTCGGTCGGGTCGGGCAGCGTCCGCGACCGCGTGATCGTCTTGAAGCTGGCCAGGCGCAGCTTGACCACGACCGTCCGGGCCGAGCACCCGGCGGCGCGCAGGCCGCGGGCGGTCCGCCCGGACAGCCGGAGCAGCTCGCGCCGGATCACCTCGGGGTCGTCGATGTCGGTGGCGAAGGTCTCCTCGGCGCCGATGCTCTTCTCCCTCGCGTGCGGCGTTACCCGGCGCTCGTCCCGGCCTGCGGCCAGGGCGGACAGGTGCGCGGCGGCGGCGGGCCCGAGCTCGCGTTCCAGGGTCCCCATCGGGGTCTGCGCGATGTCCGCGACCGTGCGCAGCCCGAGACGGGCCAGGACCTGGCCGGTCTGCTGGCCCACCCCCCACAGCGCCGAGACCGGCAGCGGGTGCAGGAAGTCGAGGACGCCGTCCGCCGGGATCACCAGCAGTCCGTCCGGCTTGCAGTGGACCGAGGCCAGCTTGGCGACGAACTTGCTGGTCGCCACGCCCACCGAGCAGGTGATGTCCTGCTGCTCGCTGATCTGGGCCCGGATCAGCTGGCCGATCTCGGCCGGCCCTCGGCGCAGCCGGCGCAGCGCGCCCGACACATCGAGGAACGCCTCGTCCAGGGCCAGCGGCTCGACCTGCGGGGTTATCGCCTTGAAAACCGCCATGACCTCCTTGGACACCGCACCGTACAGGCCATGCCGCGGCGGGATGACCACCGCGTGCGGGCACGACCGGATCGCCCGCCCCATCGGCATCGCCGAGCGCACGCCGAAGGCCCGCGCCTCGTAGGTCGCCGACAAGACCACGCCGCGTCCCCCGGTGCCGCCGACGATGACCGGCCTGCCCTTCAGCTCCGGGCGGTCCCTGAGTTCCACGCTCGCGTAGAACGCGTCCATATCCACGTGCAGGATGTGGCAGCCTGCGTCATCCGGGACCGGCGCGGCAGCGCCGCCCCCGGCACGTGTGCGCGCCACCGGTGCCTCCTCATGCCGCTCCGGGAGCCACTGTACTTTCGGCTACCGACACTTTCGGCTAGCGACACCTTCGGCAAGCCCGCTGGCCAGCCGTTGCGCCATAGCGCTACATTAGCGCTATGGCGACGATCCAGGTCCGCGAGCTGCCGGAAGAGACCTACGAGGTCCTGCGGCGCCGGGCCCGCCGGGCCGGCCAGTCCATCCAGGCCTACATGCGGGACCAGCTCGTGGCCCTGGCGGCCCGCCCCACCAAGGAGGAGGCGGTCGCGACGATCGAGGCCATCCTGGACCGCCAGCGCGGCGAGGACCCGACGCCAGGATCGATCGCTGACGACCTCGCCGCGGAGCGGCGCTGACCGGCCGGCCCTCGATGCTCGTCGTCGATGCGTCGGCGCTGGCCGCGGCGCTCCTGGGCCGATCGGCCGACGCGCGATCGCTCCGCCGCCGGATCGCGGCCCACGAATGCCACGCCCCGTACCTGATCGACGCCGAGGTCGGCAACGTGCTGCGACGGCGCGTGCTCCGCGGCGAGCTGGCGGCACCGGTCGCGGAGTCGCTGCTCGTCGCGGCCACGCCGTTGATCGATTACCGCTACGAGATGATCGGCGGTCTGGCCCTGGCCGCCTGGGCGCTGCGCGAGAACCTCAGCTTCTACGACGGTCTTTACGCGGCCCTGGCGAACTTCCTTGGCTGCCCGCTGCTTTCCGCCGACCGCCGCCTCAGCCGCGCGTCCGGCCTGCGCTGCCCCGTCGAACTGGTCCAGCCCGCGACCTGACCGACCGGCCCAGCCAGCCCCGCCCCGTCCCCGCCGCCCGGCCCCGCCCCTCCAGCCCGCCGCCCAAATCCGCGGCTCCTCCACCCGCCGCCCAAATCCGCGGCTCCTCCAATGGAGTGGATGGCACCATCGCTGCTGCTGTTTGCGGCACGACGGTCCGCTCACGCTATTGCCGGGTCCGGCTGAGGCAAGCAGCCGGGCGGTTGGGCGCGGCCCTCGCGGGGCTCCTCCAATGGAGTGGATGGCACCATCGCTGCTGCTGTTTGCGACACGACGGTCCGCTCACGCCATTGCCGGGTCCGGCTGAGGCAAGCAGCCGGGCGGTTGGGCAGGGTTTCGGACGGTGTCGAGATTTCGGGCACTGATCTTCGGAGAATAAGGGCCGCCCGAATTTGGGCGACGCGAGTTACTCGCCGAGGGCTGGCGCGGATTCGGCGCCCAGTTGGGCGATGCGAGCTACTGGTCGAGGACCGGGCCGGATTCGGCCCCGGTCGGGCGATGCGAGTTACTGGCGGAGGGCTGGCCCGGCTTCAGCTCGAGTTCCGGCTTCAGCTCGAGTTCCGGCTTCAGCTCGAGCAGCCGGGCGAGCAGGCCGTTGACGAACGCTGGTGATCCGTCCGTGGACAGGTCGCGGGCCAGCAGCACCGCCTCGCTGATCACGACGCCGTCCGGCACCCCGGAACCCCACAGCAGCTCGTACGCCCCGATCCGCAGGATGTTGCGGTCCACGGCGGGCATCCGGTCCAGCGTCCAGCCGCGCGAGTACCGGGCCAGCAACTCGTCGATGGCCCCCCGGTGCTCCTGCACTCCCCGGACCAGCTCGGCCGCAAAATCGGAGACCGGCGGGCCGCCCTCGCTCGACGGCCTGCCCGGGGCCGAGCGCTCGGCGAGCAGGTCCAGCACGGGCTCGCCCCTGATCTCGGCCTCGAAGAGGATGTCGAGCGCTCGCTTGCGGGCCTTGCTGCGCGCTGGCATTGCCTCTCGCCGCTACGCTCGGCCGAGGTACTGGCCGGTGCGCGTGTCCACCTTGACCTTCTCCCCGGTGGTGATGAACAGCGGGACCTGGATCTGAACGCCCGTCTCGAGCGTGGCCGGCTTGGTCCCGCCGGTGGAACGGTCGCCCTGCAGGCCGGGGTCGGTCTGGCTGACGGTCAGCTCGACCGCGGCCGGCAGCTCCACGTACAGCGGCACGCCCTCGTTGAACGCCACCACCACGTTCTGCTCCTCGAGCAGGTAGTTCGCCGCGTCGCCGACCACCGAGGCCGAAATGTGCGGCTGGTCGTAGTCCTGGGTGTCCATGAAGACGAAGTCGTCGCCCTCGCGGTACAGGTACTGCATGTCCCGCCGGTCCACGCTGGCCTGCTCGACCCGCACGCCGGCGTTGAAGGTCCGGTCGACTACCTTGCCGGACAGCACGTTCTTCAGCTTGGTGCGGACGAACGCGCCGCCCTTGCCGGGCTTGACGTGCTGGAACTCCACGACGTTCCAGAGCTGGCCGTCGATGTTGAGCGTCATGCCGGTCTTGAGGTCGTTGGTGGTGGCCACTGCGTCGTGTCTCCTGCGTGCGCGCGGGAACGCCTCGTCCCTGGGCTACAGAACGAGAAGTTCCCTGGTCATCGTGGTGAGCATCTCGTGTGATCCGGCCGCCCCGGCGCCGGCCCGCACCACGAGGGTGTCCTCGATCCTGACGCCGCCCCTGCCGGGCAGGTAGATCCCGGGTTCGACGGTAACGGGAACCCCGTCCACGAGTGTACCGGTCCTGGCGTACCCGATGGTCGGGGCTTCATGGACCTCCAGGCCCACGCCGTGGCCGAGCCCGTGCCGGAAATGCTCGTCGTGGCCGGCCGCGGCGATCAGGTCGCGCGCGGCCGCGTCGACGTCGCTGACGTCCGCGCCGGCCGTCGCGGCCTCGACCCCGGCCCGCTGCGCCGTGGCCACCAGGTCGTAGATGTCGCGCTGCCAGTCCGCGGGGTCGCCGAGCGCCACGGTCCGGGTCATGTCCGCGTGGTAGCCGCCGAACCTGGCCCCGCAGTCGACCGTGATCAGGTCGCCGGCGGCGAACGGCCGGTCGCCCGGCTGGTGATGCGGGATAGCGCCGTTCGGCCCGCTGGCCACGATCGAGTCGAAGGCCAGCGCCTCGGCCCCGAGATCGATCATGGCCCGCTCGAGCAGGATCGCGAACTCGCGCTCGGTCATCCCCGCCCGCAGGGCGGGCAGCGCGGCCGTCAGCGCGTCGGCGGTGATCGCGCAAGCCCGGGCGAGCAGCGCGATCTCATCCGCGTCCTTGACCATCCGCAATTCCTCGATGATCTGCCCGGACGGCACCAGCTGCGGCGGGCCCCCGTCGAGCGCGGCCAGCTCGTGGTGGCGTTCGACGGTCATCTCATGAGCCTCGAACGCGAGAACCGCCGCGCCGCGCCTGGTGGCCAGGCGGGCCAGGGCTGGCTCGATGAAGCGGTCGACGACCAGCTCCAGGTCGCCGCAGTCGCGCCGGGCCGCTTCCTCGTACCTGGAGTCGGTGGCCAGCACGCCAGGCCCGTCGGCGGGCAGCAGCAGGGCCGCGTTCGAGCTGACCAGGCCGGTGAGGTAGCGGACGTTGGGCCGGCTGGTGATGAGCGCCGCGTCCGCGTCCAACGCGGCGATCTTGGCCTGAGCGAGGGCGCGGCGGGCGGCATGTGTCTGCGGCATGACTCGACTGTACGGCTCTGCCCCGATCATCCGGATAACCGGCCGGTGTTACCGTGCACGCCATGGCCACCGAGGAAGCGAAGATCGACGCGGTCGTCTTCGACATCGGCGGGGTGCTGCTGGACTGGGACCCCCGCCACCTGTACCGGACCTTGTTCGAGGATCCCGGCGAGATGGAGGAGTTCCTGGCCCGGGTCTGCACCTCCGACTGGCACCGCGCGCACGACCTGGGCGTGGATATCACGCGGTCGTGCGAGCAGCTCGCCCTGGAGCACCCGGAATACCGCAACATGATCATGCTCTGGGCCGAGCGCGGCGAGGAGATGGTGGCCGGCCAGTTCGACGGCACCGTCCGGATCCTCGGCGAACTGAAGGCGGCCGGGATGCCCTGCTTCGCGCTGAGCAACATGGAGCCCGAGACGTTCCGGCTGCGGCGGGCCAGGTTCGGCTTCATGGACTGGTTCGATGGCCACGTCATCTCCGGCTTCGAGGGCGTGGCCAAGCCGGACCCGCGGATCTTCAAGATCCTGCTGGACCGGCACGACCTGCGCGAGGACCGATGCGTGTTCGTCGACGACCAGGCCCGCAACGTCGTCGCCGCCCGCGACCTAGGCCTGATCGCCGTGCGGTTCAGCTCTCCCGGCCAGCTCCGCGAGGACCTTCACGCGCTCGGCCTGGCCGTCTAACCCGGAGCTAACCCGGCGCTGGCGGGCCGGGACGCCTCAGGCGGCCAGTTCTCGGATCTGCTCGATCAGCTTCACCCGCTCGGCGTGCGTCGCGGCGATCGGCGCCACGTTCAGTATCGTCACCCCGGACTCGCGGAACGCGGCCACGCGCTCGGCCACCCAGGACCGGGGCCCGATCAGCGAGGTTCCCTCCAGCAGCGAGGCGGGCACCAGGGCGGCCGCCTCGTCCTTCCGGCCGTCCAGGTAGGCGTCCTGGATCGCGGCGGCCTCGGCCTCGTACCCGTACCGGCCGACGAGGTCGTTGTAGAAGTTCCGTCCCTTCGCGCCCATCCCCCCGATGTAGAGCGCCTGCATCGGCCGGCCGAGCTCCCGCAGCCCGGCGACGTCCTCGCCGATGGCCAGCGAGGCGGTGGCGGGCACAACCTCCAGCGGCCCCAGCGACGGGTCGCGCCTGGCCCGGCCGGCCTCGAGCGCCGCGCCCCAGACCGAGGCGGCCTTCTCCGGGAAGTACCAGATCGGCTGCCAGCCCTCGGCCATCTCGGCGGCGAGCTCCACGTTCTTCGGGCCGAGCGCGGCGACGAAGATCGGGATCCGCTCCCGGACCGGGTGATTGATCAGCTTCAGCGGCTTGCCGAGCCCGGTGCCCTGGTCCGGCGGCAGCGGGATCGTGTAATAGCGGCCCGTGTACTCCAGCCGCTCCCGCCGCCACACCTTGCGGCAGATCTCGATGATCTCCCGGGTCCGGCCGATCGGCGCGTCGTACGGCACGCCGTGCCAGCCCTCGATCACCTGCGGGCCCGAGGCTCCCAGGCCCAGCACGAACCGGCCGCCGGAGACGTAGTCCAGCCCGGCCGCGGTCATCGCGGTGAGCGTGGGGGTGCGCGAGTAGAGCTGCAGGATGCCGGACGCCAGCTGCAGCCGGTCGGTCTTCGCGGCCACGTACCCGAGCTGGCTCACCGCGTCGTAGCTGTAGGCCTCGGGCACGAACACGATGTCGAGGCCGGCCTTCTCGAAGTCGGCCAGCTCGGTCACGGTCTCGGCGAAGCCGCCTGCGTAATTCAGTGACATCCCGACGCGCATGGTTCCGCCCTTTCCGCCCGGCCCGGCCACCAGAATCCCGTTCGGCTGCAGTGTCTCGAGCGTAGCGGCTCGGCCAGGTCAAAGCAGCCCTCGGCGGCTGCGCGGGAGCTAGGACAGCAGCTCGATGATGTCGAGGCAGACGGCATCGGGCCGGCGCCCGGCCGTGGCCACGGTCGCTGTGGCCACCGACTCGTAGATGGCCAGCCGCCGCTGGAAGATGGCCTGCAGGTCCGGTGAGCGCAGCAGTGGCCGGCCGGTGTCGTGGGAGACGCGCGCCATCGCCTCGTCGTATCCGACCTGCAGGTAGACGACCTGGCTGCCCTTCAGCGCATCCTGGGTGGCCGGGTGCTCGACCCCACCGCCGCCGAGGGCGAGCACCGCGTCCTGGCCGCGCAGCAGCTCGGCCGTGATCTCTCGCTCCAGGTCGCGGAACGCCGGCTCGCCGTCCGCGGCGAAGATCTCCGGCACGCTGCGGCCGCTGCGGCTCTCGATGACCACGTCGCTGTCGATGAACGGCAGTCCCAGCTTCTCGGCGAGCAGGTGCCCCACCGTGGTCTTGCCGGCTCCCATGAACCCGACCAGGACGATCACTGGGGCGCGCCCCCCTGGTCGCCGCTCAGCTCGGCGATCGCCCGCAGCGCGAGCCGGTAGGAGGTCATCCCGAACCCGGCGATGGTCCCGTCGGCCACGCCGGACACGACCGACAGGTGCCGGAACGATTCGCGGGCCGCGGGGTTGCTCATGTGCACCTCGACGAGCGGCGCGGTCCGCATCGCCAGCGCGTCCCGCAGCGCGTACGAGTAGTGGGTGAACGCGGCCGGATTGAGCACCAGGGGCGTGCGGGCGTCGATCGCCTCGTGCACCCAGCCGACCAGTTCCGCCTCGTCGTCGGTCTGCCGGACCTCGACGGCCAGGCCCAGGGCCAGGCCGGCCTGCTGGCAGATCCCGGCCAGATCGGCGTGGGTGGCGGTGCCGTAGACGTCGGGCTCGCGGGATCCGAGGCGGCCTAGGTTCGGGCCGTTGATGACCAGAACTTTTCTCAACGCGACGCCACCTCCTCGAACGCGTCAGCCAGCAGTTGCTCTGGCGGGTCCGCCAAGATCACCGGGCGGCCCAGATCCTCGAGGATGACCAGGCGCAGGTGCGCCTGACGGTTCTTCTTGTCGACGGCCATCGCCTCGCGCAGCGCGGGCCACACCCCGTGCATGCAGCTGGTCGGCAGGCCGACGGCCGACAGCACCCGGCGGTGGCGGGCCACCGTGTCGCCGGACAGGTCGCCGGACAGCCGGGCCACCTCGGCCGCGTACACCATGCCGACCGAGACCGCCTCGCCGTGCCGGATCCGGTAGCCTTCCAGCCGCTCCAGCGCGTGGCCCAGGGTGTGGCCGTAGTTGAGCATCTCCCGGGGGCCTGCCTCCCGCAGGTCGGCCGAGACCACCTCGGCCTTGACCCGGATCGTGCGCTCGATCAGTTCCCTGGCGTGGCGGCCGTGCGGCACCACCGCGCCGCCGGTGTCCGCCTCGATCAGGTCGAGGATGACCGGGTCCGCGATGAAGCCGGTCTTGACCACCTCCGCCAGGCCGCTCACGTACTCCGCGGCCGGCAGCGACTCGAGCACGGCCAGGTCGGCAAGAACCCCGGCCGGGGGATGGAACGCCCCGACCAGATTCTTGCCCTCGGCGATGTTGATCGCGGTCTTCCCGCCGATCGCGGCGTCCACCATCGCGAGCAGCGTGGTCGGCAGCAGGACGACGCGCACCCCGCGCAGCCAGGTCGCCGCGACGAAGCCGGCCAGGTCGGTCGTGGCTCCGCCGCCGACGCCCACGATCGCGTCGCCGCGGTTCAGCCGGTGCGCGGCCAGCCGCGACCAGAGCCGGGCGGCCACGGCGATGTCCTTGGCCGCCTCCCCGGCCGGCACCTCCTCGGCGTGCACCGCGTACCCCGCGGCGGCGAGCGCGCCGCACGCGGGCCTGGCGATCTCCCCCAGCCCGGCCGGGTGGATGACGACCACGGTGCGGGCGTCGCCGCCGACCAGCGCCGGCAGTTCGCTCAGCACGCCGGCGCCGATCACCACGTTGTACGGGAACGCGCCGGCGACCGGGATACTGGTCACGCTCACGGCTGCCGGTCCCCGCCGTGGCCCGCGCCGCCGCCCGAGATCGCGGCTGCGATCTGCTCGGCGATCTGCTCTGGCTCGAGGTCGTCGGTCGGCACCGTCAGCCAGGCCACGTCCTCGTAGAGGCCGCGCCGCTCCTCCAGCAGCTGGCGCAGCCGGCCGCGCGGGTTCCCGGGCATCGGCGGGCGCGGCCCGTCGAGGCCCGACCGGCGGGCCACGGTCGCGAACCCGGTCTCCAGGTACACCACCCGCCGGCCGGCGAGCAGCTTCCTGGTGTCGTCGCTGAGCACGGCGCCGCCGCCCAGCGCGAGCACCCCGCCGTGCGCCGCGACGGCCTCCGGCACGGCCGAGCGCTCCAGGGCGCGGAACGCGTCCTCCCCGTCCTCGATGAAGATGTCGCCGACCGGCTTGCCCGTCCTCTGCGCGATCAGGCTGTCGGTGTCGGCGAAGTCCACGTGGAGCAAGGCGGCCAGCAGCGGCCCGACCGTGGACTTGCCGGATCCAGGCGGGCCGATCAGGATCACGGCTGGCCCCGAGGCGTGGCGTTCAGGGGAAAAAGTCATGAGGCAACGATCGCTAACTCCCGCAGCGGGCAGGTTTCCGGTCGCTGGAAGCCTACCCAGGAGATCACCGAGGACGCCGGCGTTAGCGGCCAGCCGCCGCTCTCAGGTGACGACGAGCGAGTCCAGGTAGCCGCGCAGGTTGCGGCGGGCCTCGGCCACGCTGTCGCCGCCGAACTTCTCGATGGCCGCGTCCGCGAGCACCAGCGCGGCCATGGCCTCGGCCACCACCCCGGCGGCCGGGACGGCGGTGACGTCGCTGCGCTGGTTGATGGCCCTGGCCGGCTCGCCGGAGCGTACGTCGATGGTATCCAGGGCCCGGGGCACGGTGGAGATCGGCTTCATCGCGGCCCGCACCCGGATCACCTCGCCGGTGCTCATCCCGCCCTCGATCCCCCCGGCCCGGTTGGTCCGCCTGCGGATGCCGCCCGTGCCGCCGTCGATCTCGTCGTGCGCCTGGGAGCCGCGCCGCCGCGCGGTGGTGAAGCCATCGCCGATCTCGACGGCCTTGATCGCGTGAATGCTCATCAGGGCGGCGGCCAGCCTGCCGTCGAGCCTGCGGTCCCAGTGCACGTGACTGCCCAGGCCGGGGGGCACGCCGTGAGCGGCCACCTCGACCACGCCGCCGAGGGTGTCGCCGTCCTTGCGTGCCCTGTCGATCTCGTCCTGCATGGCCGCGCTGGCCGCCGGGTCCAGGCAGCGCACCGGGTCCTCGTCGATCCGCGGGCCGTCCTGCGGACCGGGAACCACGCCCTCGGGCGCGCTCACCGTGCCGATGGCCACCACATGGCTCAGGATCTGGATGCCGAGGGCCTGGCTGAGGTATCTGCGGGCGACCTCGCCGAGCGCCACCCGGGCCGCGGTCTCGCGCGCGCTGGCCCGCTCCAGCACCGGCCGCGCGTCGGGGTGCCCGTACTTCTGCATCCCCGCCAGGTCGGCGTGGCCGGGGCGGGGCCGGGTCAGCGGGGCGTTCCTGGCCTGGTCGGCCAGGTCGGCGGCATCCACGGGGTCGGGCGACATCACCGTCTGCCACTTCGGCCACTCGGTGTTGCCGACCCTGATCGCCACCGGGCCGCCGAGCGTCACGCCGTGCCGCACTCCCCCGGTGATCTCGGCCTCGTCCCGCTCGAACTTCATCCGCGCGCCGCGGCCGTATCCGGCCCGCCTGCGGGCCAGCGCCGCCGCGATGTCCGCGGTCGTGACCTCCACGCCCGCGGGCATGCCCTCGCAGATCGCCACGAGCGCGCGCCCGTGCGACTCGCCCGCGGTCAGCCAGCGCAGCATGCTGCCGATCCTGCCATGGTCACAAGTCCCGGTGCCCGCCCGAGCGCATGACGGCGACCGTGATGCCACGCCGCAGCCGCGCACCGAGCCGCTCCATCAGCTCGCCGCCCAGTTGCCTGGCCACCTCCTGGCCGGCCGCCGGGTCGCAGCCGTCCGCCAGCGTCAGCTCGAGCTGCAGGTCGCTGCCGGCCGCGAGCCGGATCCCCGCGATCTCCGGGCGGCCCGCGGCGGCCTCGCGCACCACGGCCAGCACGTCCGGATCCTGATGCGGGAGCGGGACCGGCTGGCCGTCGGCCAGGGCCGTCAGCCGCGCGCCCTCGATCGCGAGCGGAACCGGGCCGGCCACGTCCACCACGACCGCGGTCGAGCTGTCGACGGCCGCACGCCACACCGTGGGGGCGAGCGCGGGCACCGGGCGGGCCCGCGGATCCCATCTGGCCAGCGTGTCCAGGCAGGTGAAAGCCGGGATGGCGGGCCGGCCGTCGCGCCCGATCAGCGTCGGGAGCGACATCTCGGCGCCGTGGTCGCCATGGTCGCCCTGGTCGCCGCTCTCGCTGGGCGCGGCCACGATCGGCACCAGCAGCCGCGAGGCGGCCAGCGCCGTCAGCGCGTCGTGCTCGCTGCCGAGTCCGGAGCCGAACGCGGCCAGCGAGGCCTGCGCCCGCGGGTCGGCGGAGCCGTCGTCATCATGAAACGGTGACTTGCCACCGCCAAGCAGGGACACGCGGCCACTCTATGCGGCCCGGCGCCGCCCCGCCCCGCCGCCAAGCCGCTCCGCCGTCTACCGCCGCCGCCCCACCGGACCGGCATCCGCGCAGGTAGCCTTGCCCGCCGGGGGACTAACAGGTCAGCCCGAAGCAGTTGAGGACGCATTTCGCGATGTGAGACTCTCATGGAACCGCACCAACGTCCGAACCACAGGGGAACGCGTGCCGCAGGCTGACCAGGTGTCCATGGCGATCAAGGCGGGGACGCTCATGCAGAAGGCGATCCCGCCGCGCCTCGTCGAGCCGTACCTGACCGGCCGGCGGGCGGTGATCGCCGGGTTCGTATACCGGGTGGAGGACACCTCCTTCGCCAGCCCTGCCGAGTACTACGAGGCGCTCGACCTTGGCTACGGGGGTTCCGACTTCGCTCCGGACATCGCGGAGGTGTACGTGCTGCGCTGGAATGCGGTGGTCCCCGAGTCGTATCAGATCCCCTACTCGGCCGAGCACGGCGGCGACTGGTCCGGCAAGCCGCCGTTCACCGGCACGGGTTACACCTCGTCCCGGGCGCACGTGGTCGCCGAGTTCTACCTCGACCCGGTCCCGGTCCCGGTGGGGGCCGAGATCCACCGGATCGCCGCCGGCGGGGAGGAGTTCATCGCCCGGTACGACGGGCAGGTGTGGCTGCGCCCGGTGGGGGCGATCTGAGCATGCGCTACCGGCTGATGGCGACCTACCGCGGTGTCCCCTACGAGGCGGGCGTCGGTCCCAGCGACGAGGACGTGGTGCTGTTCGCGGCGTGCCCGCCGCCCGAGGAACTTGGCTTCGAGCCCGCTACCGGCCACTGGCGCAAGCAACTGCGCGTTCAGGACGTGCAGGCGCTGTGGGAGTCCCGGCCGGTGGGCAGGTTCCGCGGCGAACGCTGCATCGTGCTCGACGATCTCGGCGAGCGGCTGCATATCGCCTACCAGGGCCATGACGCCCTGCGGGCCGAGCAGCTCGGCTACTGGGAGGTGGACAGGGGCGTCTTCGAGCTGGTCGCGCCGCGAGAGGAGGTCAGTGAGATCGTCGAGGAACGCCTCGACTATCCGCGCCGGCCCCTCGGCGCGCCCCGGGTGCCCCCGACGGAGGCGTTCGCGGCGCCGCCCGCACCGGCCCGCGACGCGGGCCCGGCCGCACCGCACATGACCGGACCACTGCCCACCGTCCCCGGCCCGGGCGCGCCCCACATGACCGGCCCACTGCCCACCGTCCCCGGCCCCGCCGCACCCCACGCGACCGGACCACTCCCCACGGTCCCCGGCCCGGGCGCACCCCACATGACCGGACCACTGCCCACGATGCCCGGCCCC
>JASIJN010000540.1 GCA_030050125.1 Streptosporangiaceae bacterium
CCGACCAGGTCGAGCGGGCCCCCGGCGGCCGGCGCGACCACGGGCAGGCCGCTCGCCGCGGCCTCCTGAAGCGTCTGGCCGAAGGTCTCGTGCGGCCCGCTGTGCACGAACACGTCGAGGCTGGCGAAGATGCTGGCCAGCTCCTCGCCATGGCGCTGGCCGAGGAAGACGGCGTCCGGGATGGCCCGCCGCAGCGCCGCCTCGGCCGGGCCGGAGCCGACGATCACCAGGCGCACCCCCGGCAGCGCGGCGACCCGTTCGAGAAGCTCGACGCGCTTCTCCGCGGCCAGCCTGCCCACATAGCCGGCCAGCACCTCGCCGCCGGGCGCGAGCGCGGCGCGGAGCTGCTCGCTGCGCTTGGCCGGGTCGAACCGGATGGTGTCCACGCCTCTGGCCCACAGCCAGACCCGCTCGATGCCGTGCTCATGCAGGCTCGCGGCGGCCGAGGTGGACGGCGCGAGGGTGCGGTCGGCGGCGTTGTGGATCCGGCGCAGGCGGCGCCAGGCCAGGGCCTGGCTGGCCGGGCCGAGCCGGTAGGCGCGGGCGTACCCGGGCACGTCGGTCTGGTACACGGCGATCAGGGGCAGCCGCAGCCGCTCGGCCGCGACCGCACCGCCGCCGCCCAGGACGAACGGGCTGGCCAGGTGGACCACCTCGGCGCGGTGCTCGGTCAGGGCGGCGCGCAGGCCCGATCCCGCCGTGGCGATGCGGAAGCCGGGATAGCAGGGCATCGGCAGCGACGGCACCCGCGCGACCGGGTAGGGCAAGGCCGCATCGGGCCGGGGCACGGCGTCGGCCGGACGGGGCGCGACGACCAGCGGGTGGTGGCCTCGGCGGACCAGGTGCTCGGCCACGCGCAGCACGCAGTGAGCCACGCCGTTGACGTCGGGCGGGAACGATTCGGTGATGATCGCGATCCTCACGATCACACGGTGCAACAGGCGGTGTCCGAAAACGGCTGCGACGCGATGACTACCTGGATAACTGTCGCTGACATCTCGGCTACGGGCGCCGGCCAGCCCGGGTCTCCCGCGCATCCGCGGGGACCCGGGCGCGCACCGCGTTCACGTGCGCGGCCAGGTCCTCCGCGTCGCCCAGGGCGTCGATGAACGGCGCGACCTCGGCCAGCGCGGCGGCGCCGTAGTCCACCACGTGGATGCCGCGCAGGAAGGTCAGCACCGACAGCCCTCCCGAGTGCCTGGCGGTCCCGCCGGTGGGCAGCACGTGATTGGAGCCCGCCAGGTAGTCGCCGAGCGACACCGGGGCGTACGGCCCGACGAACACCGCGCCCGCGTTGCGGACCCGGGCCGCTATCCCGGCCGCGCCCTCGGCCTGGATCTCCAGGTGCTCGGGGGCCCAGGCGTCGCTCACGGCCAGCGCGGCGCCGATGTCGTCGACCAGCACGCACGCGGACTGGCCGGAAAGGGCCGCCTCGACCCGTTCCCGGTGCCGCGTCGCGGCGACCGCGCGCGCCAGCTCGGCGTCGGTGCGGTCGGCGAGCCCGGGATCGGTGGTGATCAGCAGGCAGGCGGCCAGCGAGTCGTGCTCGGCCTGCGCCACCAGGTCCGCCGCCAGCAGCGCGGGGTCCGCCGTCCGGTCCGCGATGATCGCGATCTCCGTCGGGCCCGCCTCGGCGTCGGTGCCGACCCGGCCCATCAGCAGCCGCTTGGCCGCGGCCACGTACACGTTGCCGGGGCCGCTGATGATGTCCACGGGCGCGCAGTCCTCGGTGCCGTAGCCGAGCATCGCGATCGCCTGCGCGCCGCCGGCCGCGTGCACCTCGGTGACGCCGAGCAGCGCGCAGGCGGCCAGCACCGCCGGATGCGGCAGGCCATCCCGCTCGGCCCGCGGCGGCGAGGCCACCGCGATCTCGTCGACCCCCGCCACCTGAGCCGGGATCACGTTCATCACCACCGAGGACGGGTAGGCGACCAGGCCGCCCGGCACGTACACGCCGGCCCGGGACACCGGCACGTAGCGCTCGGTCACCGTGGCGCCGTCGGCGACCCTGGTGACCGAATCCTGCGGCCGCTGCGCCTGGTGCACCAGCCGGGCCCGCCGCGCGGCCTCCAGCAGCGCGGCGCGCACCCGCGGGTCAAGCCCGGCCAGCGCGTCGGCCAGGGCCTGTTCAGGAACCCGGGTGCGGGCCAGGTCGACGCCGTCGAACCGCTTGGTCTGATCCCTGACCGCGGCCGCCCCGCGCAGGCGCACGTCCTCGCAGACCGGGCGCACGGCCTCGAGCGCCGCCTCGACGTCCATCCGGGCCCGGGGCAGCACCCCGTCCAGCCGTTCCCGGCGCAGGCTCGGCGCGGGCTCGCCGCGCAGATCCACCCTGGTGATCACCTCCGACAGCCTAATGGCGGCGCCGGACGGCCCGGCCCGGCGCTAGCCGCTCGCTAGCGGAGCGCGGAAAAACTCGGCGCGCCGGACAACGCGATCTATACCATGAAACGTCCCTTATCTAGGGAAGGCCCTGGCGGAGATCATCACGGCCTTTTTCGCGTCCCGACCGAGAGCCCTGACCGAGTTCCTACCGAGCTCCGACGACTAGGGAGCAGCGCCGATGACCGTGGGTCCGCCCGATCCGAGGACGCCGAGGACACCCAGGACACCGACGACGCGCCGGGTGGCCGCGGCCGCCGCGGCCCTGGCCGGCGCCCTGGCCGCC
>JASIJN010000541.1 GCA_030050125.1 Streptosporangiaceae bacterium
GCGCCGCACATCGCCGAGGAGCTGTGGGCCCGGCTCGGGCACCGGGGTTCGCTGGCCCGCGCGCCGTTCCCGCAGGCCGACCCCGCGCTCGCCGACGAGCCGACGGTCGTGATCCCGGTGCAGGTCAACGGCAAGACCCGGCTGCGGATCGAGGTGCCGGCGGACGCCAGCGAAGAGGAGATCACCCGGCTGCTGACCGGGCACCCGCAGGTCGCCGGCGTCCTGCGCGACGCCGAGGTCGACCGGCTCGTGGTCGTGCCTGGCCGCATCGTCAACGTGGTGACCCGGTAGGTTCTTCGGGTGACCAGACAGGCATGGGGTGACGCGGTCGTCACGGTGACCGAGCCCGGCGGGGACCCGCTCGACTTCTTCTTTCCCGACCCCATGCTGGGCCCGCCCGCAGGCCCGCACCAGTACAGCGTCGGCCCGGACCGCACCGACTCCATCCGGGGGGTACGGGTAACGCACCGTCGCGTGGCGATCGCCGATCTCGACGCGCCGCCGGGCGACACGGGCGATGCCTACCTGCGGCTGCACCTGGTCTCGCACCGGCTGGTGCCGCCGAACGACATCAACTTCGACGGCATCTTCGGCGCGCTGCCGACGGTCTGCTGGACCACGGCGGGACCGGTGGACGCGGCCGACGCGGTCGCGGCCCAGCTGCGGGCCCGGGCCGCCGGGCGGCCGCTGGAGGTGCAGTCCGCGGACAAGTTCCCGCGGATGCTGGACTACGTGGTCCCCTCGGGCGTGCGGGTAGCCGACGCGAGCCGCGTCCGGCTGGGCGCCCATCTGGCCGAGGGCACCACGGTCATGCACGAGGGGTTCGTCAACTACAACGCGGGCACGCTCGGGCCCGTGATGGTCGAGGGCCGGATCAGCCAGGGCGTGGTGGTCGGCGCGGGCACCGACATCGGCGGCGGCGCCTCGATCATGGGCACGCTGTCCGGCGGCGGCAAGGACCGCATCGTGATCGGAGAGCGGTGCCTGCTCGGCGCGAACTCCGGGCTCGGCATCAGCCTGGGCGACGAGTGCGTGATCGAGGCCGGGCTCTACCTCACCGCGGGCACCATCGTGACAATGGAAGACGGGCGGCGGGTGAAGGCACGCGAGCTCAGCGGGCGGCCGGGCCTGCTGTTCCTGCGCAACAGCGTGACCGGGACGGTCGAGGCCCGGGTGCGCAGCGCGGCCTGGGGCGAGCTGAACGCGCAGCTGCACTAGCCCCTGGTTCGCCCGCCGGCCGGGCAGCCGGTGTAGCGTCGTCCGGGCGGGTTGGGCTGACCTCACCGGCATCGGGGTAGGAGGGCACCGTGGAGCCGCAGACGCAGACATGGCACGCGGACGCGCTGGTGGTCTTCGGCATCACCGGGGATCTGGCCAAGTTGCAGACCTTCCGGGCCCTGTACCGGCTGGAGAACCGGCATCTCCTGCCCGACAAGGTGATCGGGGTAGCCCGCCAGGACTGGTCCCACGACGTGCTTATGCAGCACGCCCGGGAGTCGATCGAGCAGTCCGGCCAGCGGATCGACGAGAAGGTGTTCGACCGGTTCGCCCGGCATCTGTCCTACCTGAGCGGGGACTTCGACAGCGCGGGCACCTACCAGCGGCTGGGCCAGGCCCTGCAGGGCGTGCACCAGCCGCTGTTCTACCTGGAGATCCCGCCCAGCCTGTTCGCGAAGGTGGTCGAGCAGCTGGCCGGCGCCGGGCTGACCAAGGACGCCCGGGTGGCGGTGGAGAAGCCGTTCGGCCACGACCTGGCCTCGGCCCGCCAGCTCAACGCCGACCTGCACCGTTTCCTCAGCGAGGACCAGATCCTGCGGGTCGACCACTTCCTGGGCAAGGAACCGGTGCTGGACCTGCAGTACCTGCGGTTCGCCAACGAGCTCCTGGAGCCGACCTGGAACCGGGAGCACGTGGCCGCGGTGCAGATCACGATGGCCGAAAGCGTCGGCGTGGCGGACCGGGGCAGCTTCTACGACCCGGTCGGGGCCCTGCGCGACGTGGTGCAGAACCACCTGCTCCAGGTGCTGTCCCTGGTCGCCATGGAGCCGCCGGTCGGCCCGAGCGGCGACGACCTGCGGGACAAGAAGGCCGAGGTCTTCAAGGCCATGCCGGACGCCGACCCGGCGCAGTACGTGCGCGGCCAGTACGAGGGTTATCTCGAGGTCCCCGGGGTGGCCGAGGGATCCAGCACGGAGACCTTCGCCGCCCTGCGGCTGGAGGTGGACAACTGGCGCTGGTCCGGTGTGCCGTTCTTCATCCGCGCCGGCAAGACGCTGCCCACCAAGGTGACCGAGGTGCGGCTGGTGTGCCGGCGACCGCCCAGGCTGCGGTTCCTCAGCAGCGAGCGGCACGGCGACCCGAACCAGATCGCGCTGCGCGTCGAGCCCGGGCCCGGGCTGCGGTTCGAGATCACGTCCCTGGCGAACCGGCAGCACTTCAAGCAGGTGCACCTGGACATGTCGTTCGACCGCGAGCTTGGCCCGTCCATGGATGCCTACGAGCGGCTGCTCGGCTCCGCGATCACGGGCGACAGTCACCTGTTCACCCGCGAGGACTCCGTCGAGGAGACCTGGCGCATCGTCCAGCCGCTGATGGATCACGCGCCGCCGGTGCACCACTACGAGCAGGGATCGTGGGGACCGAAGCAGGCGGCCGAGCTGGTCCGCGGGTATCCCGACTGGCATCAGCCGTGGCTGCCCGCCTCCGATGCCCCGAATTAGGGCCTCAGGAATTCCCCGGGAATCAAGGCCTCAGACAAGGGAGGACAGTATGGCAGCCACGAAGACCCGGCAGCTCGGCATGGTAGGCCTGGGCCGGATGGGCGCCAACCTGGTGCGCCGGCTCATGCGCGACGGCCATCCGTGCGTGGTCTATGACCGGAGCCCGGGGCCGATCAAGCAGCTGTCGAGCGAGGGCGCTACCGGCACGCCGACCCTGGACGACTTCGTCGCCGCGCTGGACAAGCCCCGGGCGGCCTGGGTCATGGTGCCCGCGGGCGAGATCACCGGGAACACGATCAACGAGCTGGCCAAGCGCATGGAACCCGGCGACATCATCATCGACGGCGGCAACACCTACTACCGTGACGACATCGCCCGCGCGGCCAAGCTGGCCGAGAAGGGTATCCGCCTGGTCGACTGCGGGACCAGCGGCGGGATCTGGGGTCTCGACCGCGGCTACTGCCTGATGATCGGCGGCGACGACGACGCGGTGGCCAACCTGGCCCCGCTGTTCGCCTCTATCGCCCCGGGCGTGGGCGCCGCGGCGCGCACGCCGGGCCGGACCGGGGATCCCTCCTCCGCCGAGCAGGGCTGGCTGCACTGCGGCCCGAACGGGGCGGGCCACTTCGTCAAGATGGTCCACAACGGGATCGAGTACGGGATGATGGCGGCCCTGGCCGAGGGGCTGAACGTGCTGCACAACGCCGACGTCGGTACCCGCACGCAGACCGACGACGCGGAGACGGCCCCGCTCGAGCACCCCGAGTTCTACCAGTACCACATCGACACCACGTCGGTGGCCGAGGTCTGGCGCCGGGGCAGCGTCATCGGCTCCTGGCTGCTCGACCTGCTGGCCATCTCGCTGTACCAGTCGCCGGACCTGTCCAACTTCTCCGGCCGGGTGTCAGACTCGGGCGAGGGGCGCTGGACGTCGGTCGCCGCCATCGAGGAGGGGGTTCCGGCCCCGGTCCTGACCAGTTCGCTGTACTCCCGGTTCTCGTCGCGCCAGCTGGACCTGTTCGCCGACAAGGCCCTCTCGGCGATGCGCAAGCAGTTCGGCGGCCACGACGAGAAGCCGGCCTCCGGCACCTGACGCCGGCCGGCCCGGC